>JAISKE010000076.1 GCA_031261045.1 Mycoplasmataceae bacterium
AACAATATGAACCGAGTGCACAACAGAAAGTGTAGAACACGTAACGGTGTTCTTTTTTCTACCCAAGAAGATAAAGAAAGAGAGTTCAATCGATTAAAGCGATACCGCTTAAATATTGACAGTTCTTATTTTATGGAATTGTTCATTGTTATTATCCATGTTTTGCCTCCTGCATATAGTGATAACTCAAAAACAATTCTATTCGTCTAAAGAATTAATTGTGTTAGGGGAGATTAAAAATATTAATAATGAAATTATTTAATATTTTGTAATAAGGCTGCAATTTTATTTGTGTGCTCTCATTTAAATTCTTTTCGTCCAAAATGACCGAATACAGAAGTTTTCTTATAAATTGGTTTGTCTAAATCCAAAACCTTCACAACATTAGATAAATTCATATCAAAAGTCTTATTGATAGCATGGTTGATTTTCGCAACAGAGTATTTGTTTGTGTTAAAAGTCTCTACATGCATCGCCACCGGTTTTGATTCACCAATAGCAAATGCCAATTGAATTTCACAACGGTCAGCTAGCTTAGCAGCCACTACATTTTTAGCAATCCATCTAGCTAAATATGCTCCGGTGCGGTCTACTTTGGTATAGTCTTTTCCGCTAAACGCTCCACCACCATGATGAGCAATGCCACCGTAGGTGTCCACCATAATTTTTCTTCCAGTTAATCCAGTATCACCAAACGGTCCACCAATAATAAAGTCACCAGCAGCATTGACTCTTGTTTTGAAATTTAAATTTAGATGATATTTCTTAGCAACTTGTTTCATGATGTTGTTGATGACATATGATTTAAAAGAAGTTCGATTAATATTTGATTCATGTTGAATAGACATTAACATATTATCAATTTTTGCGTTCTTGCCACTTCAATCAACTGTTACTTGGGACTTCATATCATATTTAGCACCCTTAAATTTATGTTGTTCAATTAATTTAGTAGCGGTTTGTACAAGCTCATTAGCTAACACTATCGACAACGGCATATAGTTTTTAGTTTTGTTAGTGGCATAACCAAAAACAATCCCTTGGTCACCGGCACCTAATGTTTTATCCTTCTTATCTACTAATTTATTAATATCCTGTGATTGAGAATTAATATTATTCAAAATAGTGAAATCATTTTCTGTATATCCAAGCGGTTCTAGCACACTTCAAGCAATTTTTGTTACATCAACATAGCCTCTAGTTGTGATTTCGCCACCAATAACGATTAAACGATTACTAGCTAGTACTTCGCAAGCTACTCGGCTATTTTTATCCTGTTTTAAACATATATCTAGAACACTATCAGCGATTTGATCACAGATTTTATCTGGGTGTCCTTTGCCAACTGATTCACTTGTGAATAAATTTAATTTTTCCATAATTCTCTTTTCTTACCATAAAGAAAAATCGTCCTCATAAGTTGTATGACGACGATTTTGTTTGATTTGCGCCATCATCCAAGTTTTAGCACCTAATTTAATAGGTTGCTGTGCGGTCTTCGAGCTTGTCTCTTTCGCACTCTTTATGGTGAGAATAGTATAGCATAAAATTGTATTTCATACTTTATAATTAACGTGTGAATTGATTAAGTAATTTATTTTTGTGTGCAACCATTGCTTTCTTCTTTGGGTTATTAGTTTTTGTCATAACAATGGCAGTTCAAGATTCGGCTTTGTATGTCAAATTGACTAAAAGAAATTGAAGGAAGTTTCTTACCCACTTTTTCACTGGCATGATTATGGCAGCACCATGCGCTTTCATTTACTATTTGAGTCATTCTTACGGTTTAACAAATGTTTTTAGTGCGGTCTGCGCAATTATTGTGATTTTTCCAACAGTGATGTACGTTTCACCGTTCTTTGGTTTAGGCGCTTTAGGAATTAATGCTATTTTCTCATTCTTAGCATTTCATAAAGAAACATACATTGACGGCTACATTATGGTTAGCTTCGCTACCTATGTCATCATTACGTTCATTATGTATTATTGTACCAAGAAATTAAATAGCAACATTAAAGGGTTAATTTCTGAGAGTATTTTCATGTTAATTCAAGCATTAGTAATATCGCCAATTATTTATGCTTCTAGACTTCAATTTTTTGATCATCAAACACAATTATGGACTAATTATGCCATCTTACACGTATTCTTCTTTCTAACATTTTTAATTTGTATTTATCTTAATAGAATTTATTTAAAAACTCAACGAATGAGAATTACAGTTCATTACAAATATGATCATTTTATTGACAGGCACAACGCTATAAGAAAAATCAATGAATACATTCGAATTAATAATGTTCAGTATGGGTTTATAGTTGGTTTCAATATTAGACAGTCTATTAATTTGCAAAATAATTTAGGCGCCAGAATAATAAATCAACTAAATGAAGCAGTGGCTAAAAAGATTTATGAAACATTTAATAAAAACGATGCAGTTTTCTTTATCAATGGTCACAACGCCATATGCATGTTTGTCAAAACTGATAATAGTATAGCCAGCAAGATGGCACTAATGTATAAGAATAATACCGAAATTAATAGGAAACCCAATGATCCAATGTCAATTCTAAATTTTCCTAATGAATATGATTTCACAATTCCAGAGAAAAATTTAACAATCAAAAGTAAAGTGACCATAATGACTTCTATTTATGGTGTTCAAACGTCGTCCGTTGAGGAAGCAATTGATAATGTTAGTCGTATGATTATTGATAATCAAACTAATGATCAATGAACTAACGTGCAATTATATGATGAAAAAATTTATGAAAGTCACGAGACTGATATAAAGAATTTTATAAAATTGAGAAACTCAACAAATATTAACAAAATAAAAATTAAATTCGAGCAGATCAATTACCAAGACCACAATTTCTATATACCAATTTTTACTTATCACGATAAGTTACTGTTTGGGACTAATCAAATTCTGTCAATCGTTAAACCAGAATTACGGATCACTTTAATGCGCTATTTAGCAGCTACGGCAATGCAGTTATTTGCCTACGAGACAGATAGCGTCATTAAGAAAATACTGATTAAATACCCAATGGAACCATTAAATGATAAGTTTTATTCCCCAACTAGATTTAGTAATAAAATTACATTTTATCAACTTTCAAGTAGCAATGTAGTTTTAATATTTAATATGAATTTTTTAGCAAAGGACCACAGTTGCTTTTTAAGAAATGTAAAATTATTACGAGATGAGGGCGTACAAGTGGTTTGTACTAATGTGACTGCTGAACATCTTAAATTGGTTAAAGAAATTGACCCATTATTTATTTTGTTTAAAGAATATAAAAATCTTGATAAAAAAAAGGAATTGCAATATAAAAAAATGATGAAAACTGCTTTGAAAAAATTAAATGTTCAATACTATAACAAATAATCCATATATAATTATTTTATGATATTAACAAAAACACATGAGCTACTTGGAAGTTCAGATTCAGTGGTTGTAGATTTAGCGGTCGTACTTTGCTCCATCACGTTAGTGTTAGTAATTCTATCGATTGTCTTACAAATTTGTATTTTATTGTATGGTGATAACATGAAGAATCTTTTCAACAAAATTAAATTCTTTAAGAAACGCCAAAAAACTGATGTGATGTTTTTAACATCATTTTTCAATGATTTAGCGAGCGTACTGGCCAAAATGTCTGTGGATAAGATTGGTGCTTTAATAGTGATTGAGAATAAAGATAACTTAACATCTTATATCAATATTGGTAATAAAGTAGATTCAGCTTTCTTTCCTGAATTTGTCACTAGTATTTTCTACAATCACAAATCAGCTTTACATGACGGAGCGATGATTATTCGTAATTGAAGGATTGCTTCATTATCTAGTTATTTACCAATGACCAAGAAAATCGTTAATGTGGAATATGGTGCGCGTCATCGTGCCGCTTTCGGAATCTGTGAAAAGTATGATTGCTTTGCTTTCGTCGTTAGTGAAACTAACGGCAACATAACGGTGGTGCACCAAGACGAATTCAAACGATTAAGTCAATCACCAGAAAAACTAACTGCGGAGATTGCCAAGATTTTATCCTCTGGTGGGATCTTCAATAAAAGTAAAACATTGAGTAAAACCGATGTGGCGTCGGAGGTTGAAGAAATTAACAAAGCCAATCAAGTTAAACAAAAATAGCTTCGTACCTATTTTATGTTAAAATTCATCTACCACATTATTATGGAGACGTACTCAAGTGGTTAAGAGGACACCCTGCTAAGGTGTTAGGCCGTTCTGCGGCGCATGAGTTCGAGTTTCATCGTCTCCGCCATTTGTAAAAAGTATCCGTTTCGGATGCTTTTTTCTTAATATTATTTCATTAGAAATATAATTAATTTATAAAAAAGATTTAGAAAATT
>JAISKE010000066.1 GCA_031261045.1 Mycoplasmataceae bacterium
TTGACATCAATTTTAAATGCATCAATAGAACCTAAAGCGAGGATTCAAGCGAATTTAGCACCTTTGGGTCGGAACATTAACGCGTCTTTATTTATTTCCTTGTTTATAGTTAGTACAACGCCTTTGTAGTTGGTGAACACCAAATCAATTTTAGAATTAAAGAGAGCGGTCGAGAATAGTTTAACATTGGAATGTTGATAACAAACTTGAGGGTCTAAATAACTCAACCCACAAACTTTCATCATTAGGTCATTCTGGTTGATAACACGAATAATTTTAACATTAGTAGGTTCATGATTAATACACAAACCACGACGGAAATATGGTGTTTTTCGAGCAATAGCATTATTAATTATCTTATTACGAAAAGTTTGGTCTTTTTTATTCCAATACATAGTACGATTATAACTTATAATTGTTTCATGAAACTTTTTGAACGTCAATCTAATAATCAAGAATATATTCCATATAAAATAGAAATTCAACCGCGTCTTAATTTGGATCGACTAGATAAATATTCAAAGCGGTATATTAAAAAGTGGTTTGACTATAATAAAAAGTCACATTTCCTTCGTTATCGTTTTGAACTGTTAAAACAATGGATTGCTCGTAATAGTGTTTACACTAACGAATACGTTTTACGATTACAAAAAATAATTGATCGATTGTGATTGACCAATGAATTGAATAGTTATGAAAAAGAACATATTAATCATTATTTAAGAATAGTTTTTGCAGAAAACAGAAACTTAAAAAATTTAATTATTGACTTCCCTATCAACAACAACGAGAAAGTATATTATCGATACGACGACGTTAGTTTGTATAAACTTAACAACAATAAAATTGAACTTATATCTAGTGACGGCGAATTTTATATTACAACTCAAAAAATATTGCTTTCTAAGCAACTGGATATTTTTCCAATTGAATTTTCTACCATTAAGGAAATTAAGATGTCTAAGTATGGGATGATGATTATTACTGATATTTCTAAGTTTATTTTTAAAACATACGACTCTTATCGGCTATATGTTTCGTTAGAAAGAATTTTTAGATTGATTAAGAAGAAGGTTTAACATGGAACAACAATTATCATTTAAACTTAATCGTGCCCCCAAAAAACCTGGGGTGTATTTATGAAAAGATAAAAATGGGCAAATTATTTATGTTGGCAAAGCAAAAAATTTATTTAATCGGACTCATCAATATTTTATTGGTGCCAAGGATTATAAGACGACTGAACTAGTAAAACACATTTACGATGTAGATTTTATTCAAGTTCACAACGAGAACGAATCGCTATTGTTAGAGGCGAACCTAATCAAAAAGCACCAGCCAAAATATAACATTTTGTTAAAGGACGGATCCGGATATCCATATATTTTGTTGACGAATGAAGACAACCCAAGAATTCTGTATACGAGAGATTTAAAAAAGAACAAAGGTCAATATTGAGGCCCATTTGCAACTACTAAAAGCAATAGGTATGATGTTTATAATTTGCTATTAAAAATAGTTCCTTTCAGAAAATGTAATGTCATGCCTAAGAAAAAGTGCTTGTATTATGACATAGGACAATGTTTGGGCCCTTGTATCAACAAAATTACTTATGCCGAATATGAACCGTATATTAAACAACTTGGTGAATTCTTCAAAGGGAAGCCGCAAAGCTTATTAAAATATTTGTCTCAAAAAGAGGATGAGGCTTCTAAGAAATTGAACTACGAAGAGGCTAAACGTATTTTAACATTGTCCAATCAATTAAAAGAATCTTCCAAGGAAATGGCTACAAGTCAAACCGTTAATTTAAAAAACAATCGCAATACAGATGTGGTTGGTTATCATTTAGAACAACAATACATTACCATAGTTATTTTTAGTTACATCAATGGCAAACTATTAACTAAATTTCAACAAATTGCTGAGATTCATGACGAAGTTGATGAAACATTAGCTCAATTTTTAATGCAGTATTATCAGAACTCATATAATAAGCCAACAGTGTGCTACATCAACTTACAAAAAGATACACTTAAATCGTTAAGCGAGACAATTGAACTAGAGTTCATTAATCCTATTTCTGGCAAATATAGAACCATTATCCAAAGCGCCGCTAACAACGCCAAGAAATTTTACGATTCCAATTTATTAGTTTATCAAAAGAAACGCCAAATAACTACTGAGGCATTCAATGATTTGAGAAAAACTTTAAATTTAGATAACTTATCATTAATTCATGTTTTTGACATGTCTAATCTTTTTGGTAAGGATAAGGTTGGGTCGATGATCGCTTTGGAGAATGGCGCATATAACAAGAATTTATATCGTAAATTTATTATTAAAGATTTAAATGCGACTTCCGATTATGCTTATACTTACGAAGTAGTCAAGAGACAGTACACCAAAATGATAAAAACTGGGGCTCCTTTGCCTAATTTGATTATTGCGGATGGTGGAATTATTCAAATTAACGCAATTAAAAAAGCTTTAAACGAATTACATATTGACAAGATCGTTCCAGTGATTGGACTAGTAAAAGATAATCATCATCGTACTGACGCAATCGTAATTGATACTAATAGACAAATTTCGTTAGACCGTAAATCTAATTTATATACATATCTTTTCAACATTCAAGAAGAAGTACATCGTTATGCGATTAGTTTCTTTAGAAAACGTTTTAAAGATTCCGCTTTCAAATCAATTTTAGATGATATTCCTGGGTTGGGGTCAAAGTCTGTCGCCAAACTGCTTGCGCATTATGATAATGTTGCAAACATTAAGCAAGCTTCTTTAGAAGAGTTGAAGCAATACGTTAGTGAAAAAATCGCTAAAGAGATTTTAAAAAGAGGATAA
>JAISKE010000095.1 GCA_031261045.1 Mycoplasmataceae bacterium
AATAGAAAGAATATCATCAAACCCATTTTCACTTAATGACAAAATATCTAATAGTTCTTGTTTAGATAAGGCGTATTTGGTGAAATCTTTTTCTCGGTACTCTAAATTATTTTTCTTAAAAAACTCAATTGCTTTACGGCAACCCAAACACGCAGGTGAAGTGTATATTTTAATCATAGTAGTCTTTCAATTTCAATTCTATAATATTATAGGTATAATTACACACTAAATTATAAGGAGTGCACTTGAAACGTATCATCTCAGGTATTCAACCATCCAATAAATTAACATTAGGTAATTATTTGGGAGCCATCAAACAATTCGTGGATCTACAGAATAAATACGAAATGTATATTTTTGTTGCTGACCTTCACGCTCTAAGTGGAAATTTTACTCCAGCTAGCCTACATGAGAACAAAAAAAGTTTAGTCGCAACCTATGCGGCCTTAGGTTTAAATTTATCAAAGAATATCATCTTTTATCAATCAGCAGTTCCTGCACACACTCAACTTAGCTGAATATTAACTTGTAATACTACTATGGGTATTTTAAATAAAATGACGCAATTTAAAGATAAAACTGCTAAGGTAGTTTTAGCTAACGGTACAAGTATGATTCCCACTGGTTTATTTATGTATCCTGTATTGATGGCAGCAGATATCATGTTATATGATGCTGATTATGTTGCTGTTGGTATTGATCAAAAACAACATGTGGAATTAACTAGAGATCTTGCAGAGAAAATGAATAAGAAATATGGCCAATTATTTAAAGTAAGTGAGCCATTAATTCCTGAACATGGGGCGAAGATTATGGATTTGTTAAACCCAACTATTAAAATGTCTAAATCTAATGCTAATGAAAATGGCACAATCTTTTTATTAGATTCTATTGCCAGCATTACTAAGAAAATTATGGGTGCTAAGACTGATTCTTTAAATAAAGTAAATTTTGATATCGTTAACCAACCTGGCATTTCTAATCTGTTAAACATCTATAGTTGTTTATCTGGCGAGAGTATTGAGAAGATTGTAAAACAATACCGTAATAAAAACTACGGCGAATTCAAAAGATCATTAACTGATATTGTAATTGCATTCATTTCTAAATTTCAAACACAATATAACAAGATTTTAAAAGATGAATCAAAATTAGAAAAGCAATTAGCCATTAATGCTGAAAAATGTATTAAATTAACTGAGGCCAAGATGTTAAAAGTTAATAAAGCTATCGGGATTAATAAATAATGAAAAAACTTCCTCGTAAATATTTAGTATTGTGTGATTTAGATGGCACTTTACTAAATAACGAGAATAAAATTTCTAAACATAGCGAAGCTATTATTAAAAAATTCGTCAAAGCAGGAAATATTTTTTGTTTAGCTACGGGTAGACCTAAAAGAGGTTCAATTGACTTCTACAATCAATTGGGTTTAAAGAGTTTGTTAATCAATTACAATGGTTCATACATCTCTAATCCTGCTAACACTTTATTTACCCCACTTAACTTAGGATTTAGTAATCATATCTTACATGTGATTATGTCTAATAAGAAAGTCTTGCAATGAGTCGATAACATTCTTGTGGAAAACTCTGAAGGAAACTTCATTTGAAAAGAACCACAATCCGAAGAAGAAGCCACCGCTCTATTCTCTCACTTTCACATTGAAAAGACCACCAACTATCGTTTTATTAATAAAGACTTGTCTAATATTAAGGCTGATATTAATTCCATTTTAATTGATATGAAGAGTGAGAAATATATTAACGATTTAGTTACAGAAATTAAATCCCTAACTAACACTTTAATTGTGCGTAATTGATCAGTCCCTAATTTAGGCACTATCATTGAAATTAATTCCATCTTTAGTTCTAAGGGTACTGCTTTAAAATATTTATCTAGCTACTATGGGATTCCGATTGAAAATTGCATTGCTTTCGGTGATCAAGATAATGATGCTAACATGTTAACTAAAGCTAATTATAGCTACGCTATGAAGAACGGTTCCACCACTGCTAAGTTATCAGCTAAATATATGACTAAGAAAACTAACAATGATGACGGTGTCGTTTTTGAACTAACGAAATATATTAAGTAGTAATTTATTAGCATTTACTAACTCAATTAATATAAACACACTATAATTTATTCATTAAATTAGGAGATATTAATTATGGTTAAACAACCCAAGAGTCTTAAAGGAACTCAAACCGAAAAAAACTTAATGACCGCATTCGCAGGTGAATCTGAAGCGCGTAATCGTTATACTTTCTTTTCTTCCCAAGCCAAGAAAGATGGTTATGTACAAATTTCTAAAATATTTGATGAAACTGCTGCTAATGAGAAAGAACATGCAGAATTATGATACAAAGCATTACACGATGGTAAAATGCCTGGTACTGTAGATAACTTAATGGAAGCAATTAAGAATGAAACTTATGAGACTACTACCATGTATAAGAACTTTGCGAAGACTGCTCATGAAGAAGGATTTCATGCTTTAGGTAATCAAATGGCCGGCGTGGGAGCAATTGAGAAACTACACCGTGATCGTTATCATGCTTTATTAAAAGATGTTAAGGCTGGTGTGGTGTTCAAGAGAAACAAACCAATTGTGTGACAATGTCAAAACTGTGGTCACTTACATGTTGGTAAAGTTCCACCAATGTTATGCCCAGTGTGCGCTCACCCTCAAGCATACTTCCAAGAGAACCCTAAGAAAAATTATTAATAAACAAATTAAAAAAGACGCACTTAATCGTGTGTCTTTTAATTTATTTTATTTCAAAAGCGAAATTTGATCAAGGTAAAGCATTTTCAGAGGTGGGAGAATCGAAATATGATTGGTATTGGTCATTGTCTGGATTGATTCCATTCCACGAAATGAATACATATCCACCTGTATTTTTAATGCAAGTAATTTCCATTGTATTATCTCCGCGAATACTTATACTAAAATAATCATTAGGTTTATCCCTTACATCTGTGTCAGTAGCGACATAACTACATTTTAAAGACCAACTTTCATTATTTGGACATCCGATATGTGGAAGTTTTCCATCGTGTGTATGAACACCGGTAAAAATAAATTTGTATGTTTGACCAACGCGGAAATCATCTTGACTAGCTGTCCATTTAGCCTCAGCTTTACATATTGAATGGTCATCGCCCACGCCATTATCATATAAGGTTATCTTTTGGTCAACCTTACAACTAGTAAGTGACATCGGAATTGTCACTGCCCCCCCCACTAATGCAATACTACTAATTGATAATGAAAGTCATTTCTGTTTTTTCATATTTATTTACCTTCTTTATTACCTTATAATTATAAGCAACAAAAATGGCTTTTTCTTACAAACCAGCAGGGTTAACTAAAACATGAAAGATTACAGTCTTTTGTCTTTGTATACTAATCATGTACGTAGTCACATGATTTTTAGTAGGTGAATTTAATGGATTACATACTCAATGGTTGATTGCTAAAGAAGGTTCAGTTTGAAGCGGCACCATTACTGCTCATAATTATCAATGACTTTGAAATAATTATCATGATCAAATTCACCATGGATATTATTCAATTAATACCGTTGATGATTTTAAGTCTTATATTGGTAAAAGTCAGAGCATTTTAGCTTATCAAACCATGTTTAACCCTTTGATATTGATACCATTATTAATAACTTTAGCAATAGCTGTTGGTCTACCTTTAATTATGAAGATATTTGGCTTAATGAATATTGATACATTACCTTTTAGTATCACATTATCTTTAACTGCGATTGTTTTTAACTTCACCGGTTTGATTCCCCACACCTTTAACACGGCTGGATTATGAATTATTAGAATTCTGATTTTATTAATTTGTTTATTTGTGTTTTTTATTTTATTTAATAGTTGAATTAATCGAATTATTGCTAACAGTTCAGAAGCTGAACAAGCAATCGTTGATTACAGTGCACAAGCGAAAGATAAACAAGACGTAAAACAATCATTAACACAGTTAACTGACGAATATAAAAAACAAGATGCTGTCACTTACGTTGAAGAAGAAAAAAATATAGTTTAAGTTTTATTCATATAATTTTATCATGAATTTTGGAACAGTATATAAACAAACTTTTAAGTCAACTTTTAGTCAAGTTAGTACTAGTATTCTATTGGTAATCTTTGCAATATTAATGGCTGTTTTATGACTTTTAGTCCCTGCGCTTGTAATGAAAGACCATAGTTCTCAAAGTTTTATAGTTGACTTCATCAAACAGTTTATGTTCCAAATGTTTTATGTGTGCACAATGGTTTC
>JAISKE010000097.1 GCA_031261045.1 Mycoplasmataceae bacterium
ATCTTTAGTGCCACTGCCGACAGTGAATCTTAGTACTAGTGATGGAGAATTTCCGTTAGATACCAACGATAGTATTGTAGTTCATGCTAGCGTAGATAAACCGTGTGGTTTTTCATACAACTGAGAAATAAACGATTTACCGTCTTGGTTGCAAATAAACCATAATTTGTGAGGGAATGAAGTTACTTTATTTAATGCTAATAATAATTCATATGATTTTATGCCGTTTCAATCCATTTTAATGTGTAATTATGGTAGTTATAGCAGTGACACCATTGCGGTTTCTTGCAATAACACTCATCAACAGCATTTTTTCTCATTTAATGATTTTAAAGTAAATACACTTGCCAAAGCTATAACTGGTTTTCAAACCACAGTGATTGAAAGCCAACCAACACTCGTTATACCGACTTCAATTAATAACGTAGCAATTGAAAGAATTAGCGATGGCGCATTTCAATCCTCTTCAGAATTAGGAACTACAACTAAACAATTAATATTTAATTACAATGCACCTTTGAACACTATTAATGCAAATGCTTTTGCTGGCAATAGCTTGGAATCAATTTATTTTTCTCAATCTCTAGATTACATTGGTAACAACGCTTTCGCTCAAAATACCGCGTTAAACACATTAGAATTTACAAGAATGACTCCACCATCATTCGAAGCCACTTCTTTTGCAAATGACACAGCAATTTCCACCATATATATTCCGCACGGTTCGATAAATAATTATGCAACACCATCAGTTATGAATGCTTTAAATATAAATGATCCAAGCATTTTCCACGAAAGGGCGGCGTAGAAAATGAATAAAAAATTGTTTAATCTAAAAAAGTTTATAGGATTACTATCTGTTTTTATCATTTTTATATTGGCTATTTTTTTGTTTGCTCAAAACACAAATTCCTCTTCGCAGATTCAAAATGATAAGCAACAGACGTATTTAAAATCTGTGTCTGATGAAAACACAACTTTTGTTTTAAACCGAGAACAAATTTCTGATTGGAATATTACATCTGGTTCGCTAGAATTTAATATTTTGACTGATACCGACCACTCTGGCACTGTTGAAATTGAAAAAGCATTGCCTGAAGGAGATCCGTTTGTAGCGAAGAATTTATTTATTCCGAGTTTTATAATCTATAACGATAAACAATACAATGTGACTGGAATTGCTAGTCAAGCGTTTGCTAACGTCTCACTTAATGGTTCGATTCATTTAGGGGATGCTATAACAACTATTGGTGATGAAGCGTTCGCCAACTCTGGTTTACAAGTGAATTCGTCAATTGTAATACCGAAATATGTTAATAAAATTGGTGACATGGCTTTTTTTGGTTTAGGAACACAAAAATTTTATTTGGAATCTACAAAAACAATAGATATCGGGACTCTCTCTTTTGGTTACGAGAATAATTCATTATTTGTTTACCCGACCATATACGATAATTTTATCAAAAATAGAAATTTAATAGGTTACAATGTCGTTAAAATGAAAAAAACAACCAAAATGGCCGATTGAGCTTATTTAAAAGAAAATGATGATATCTTTGATAAGAAAGCAATTACGCTAAACAGTTTTATTGATAATGAATGTGTTTTGTCAGCGTTTACTTGTAAACCCAATACAGATGATGTTAACCCGGCGTTAAAATGTGAACTAACATGCTTGTCGGACCCTAGTTTTGCTTCATTTAACTGATTAAAGGCATCAAGTATGAGTAGCGGAGACATTGCCTTAAATATTACTTTAAGCAAAATACCATCATTTGCGAATAGTTGTTTATTTAATTTAAAATTATTTTCGGACGAAAATAAAGATATCTGTTTCTACAGAAGTTTCATCATTGTGCTTGGGAACGAGGAACAAGAATACACAAATTATCAATTTGTTTATAATCAAAATATTTTGTATTCCAATCCAGCTACATTAAAAGTTAAACATGGTAGTTATTTGTATTTTGACCCTTTCGCTGTTTCGATATCTAATCATGTTTTTCCTACTCAGGACCAGACTATATCAATCAACTCAATAAACAACAAGTATAAGAAATATGTTGCCTATAACGAAAACACTAATGTATTAAGTATTGCGCCTAATGCCAAGAACGGGAATGCAGTAATTATTTTCTCAATTACATTAGGTAACGATATACAACAGTATACTTTAACGATTGGCGTTTTTGGGAATAGACTGCCACTTATTTTAGGATTAACAATTCCGCTTGGAGTTTTAATTATTGCTGGTTCAGCATTTTTGATTTATTATTTATTAAAAAGTCGTAAGATTAACTAATACAAGATCCTTTGGTCAATTGTAATTAAGATTTATTATATATACCAATTAAGTGTTGGGTTTGTGTTATTAAATATCCTAGTTTTCGACGCATATTAAGCTCATTAACACGTTAGCTATACACATCTGTTTTTTTAGTTACGTTATCAAAAACTTGTATCTTTCCAATTACTTTGTTAAAGATAATTTTAAGAATCAATTTAACTTTTTATATACTTATCTTTCTGAGAACTCAAAGGGACCAACATCGGCCTCGTGAAATATTGTTTATAAAAAAATGAAAATTATATGAAATATGTTACAATTATAAGTAGGAGATATAAATATGGATATAAATAAAGAACAAAAAGACATAATTGCTAGAAGCGAAGGCGAATTAGCGACTAAAAAAATAGAGATCGAAGAGTTAAAAACTGAACGAGATCAAGCAATTGCGAAGGCACATGCTGACTATGAATTAGTTGTTGTTGAAATTGACCAACACCTTATCAAAGATTTAGCTGAAATTGATCGTCTAAAAAGAGCGGCTGAAGAGAAAAAGA
The DNA here is from genome assembly GCA_031261045.1 of Mycoplasmataceae bacterium. The sequence goes on from JAISKE010000097.1 coordinate 2,845, forward strand.
AATTGGCTATAGCAGATGCTAAAGTTCACCTACAACGTGTACTTGATTCTATCGAAGCAAAATATTAGTCTATAAATCAATATTTAAAAAATATCATTGCATTATACGCAATGATATTTTTCAATCAAATATTTAGATGGCGCGATTAAGCTTTCAATTTTTAGCTAGCTCATCACATTCTTCTTCAAATAAATTTTGTGCGTCTTGTTCCAACTTAAAATATTTAGGTACTAATAATTTACTGTTTTTAATTTGAATTAAGCAATACTTAAATTTTTCCGCAATACTTTCTCCGTTGTAGAATACAAAGATGCGATTCTTGTATTCGCTCTTGTAGTTACGTAGGACTCGATCATGAGTCATCTTAATGTATTCTTCATCAGTGTGTGTTTTAGTTCAGTCACGGTGTAATCATCTCATATCAGCACAAACGTCCGCAATACAATCAATTCCATAACCAGTGTAATTTTTCTTAATCCATTCCTCCAAGTCGATGTGCAATAAACCTATTTTGTCACACAAACCATCGGTAATTAATTGTTTTGTCTGACTATAAATGCCCCTTAAGCATAAGCAATTAACATTAATCGGATCATTAGTCATTTCACTAGCCAAATTTAAGGTAGACTTCATAATAGAAATCACGATCTCTTCTGGGGCAAGTTTACGATTAACTTTAGTGTCGACTGAAGTAAAAAGTTCTTCAATTGCTTTATTATTATCAATTGCCTTTTCTAAAGCAACATCAAAAGTACCATCACGATTACTAACCTGAGACTTTTTTACAATTTCAGGTAATGATGATTTAGTTATATATTTAGAAACAATATCCTTGTAATCGTTGTCGGACATACTAATTTTAAATTCATTTACTATATGACTAGTATTTCTTTTCAATTGAGTCAAGTACACGCTGTAAGTGAACTTTTTCGTCAGCTATTAAAAGTTTCTTTTTTTCTTCTACGGCCATTCTTTGTTTTTCAATTTCAGCTAATTCTCTCTTAAAAGATTGTCCAATTCTCACAACTGCTTTTTCAAAGTGTTGATGTGCTTTTTCAATCGCTTGGGCTCTTTCGGTTTTTAATTCCTTAATCTCAATTTGTTTTTCAACAAGTTTTCCTTTTGCTGCTGCAATTATGTCTTTTGGTTCTTTGTTTATATCCATATTTATATCTACTACTTATAATTGTAGCATATTACAATAGTTTTTATTTATTAATATTTAATCTATATGTCCCCATCAAAATAAGAGTTAGTTAATTTTCAATAATTTAAATGTTTCGACAATTGGGATAATACCGACGGCTAAAACGATGGTTACCAATCAAGGCTGTCAATCCATATTGTCCATGCCTAGTACATTGTGAGCATTTGGAGCATACATACTAATCATGGCTAACATTACCACGACGCTGATAGAAATACACATGGCCATTGGCAATCATTTATTCATATCAATTTGCTTAGATAAGATGGAATGTGTATCCGAACGAACATTTAAAGAATGGAACACTTGTGACAGCCCAATGGTTAAAAAGGCCATTGTCATACCACAATATTCCGGATCGCCGCCAAAGTGACTGCGCATCACAAAGTTACCTAAACAATATGCACACAATGACAACGAGAACAAACAAATACCATGCAGCAAGATACGTTTTACTAAATCTCTTGAAAATAATGAATGCCGTATTTGAGCCTTCTGCTGCATAATATTCTTTTCAGCCGGGTCCAGTCCGAGGGCCAAACAAGGGATGGTGTCAGTTACTAGGTTAATTACCAATAGTTGAATGGGATTTAAAACTTCATTTAGTGGGAAAGTATTAGGGTGTCCTAATGCTACGGCAATGGTACCAGCGATAAAGATAGTCATAACAATTAAAATCTCTGCAATGTTACCAGCAATTAAATATTGAATAACTTTTTGAATGTTACGATAAATTCTACGCCCTTCAAAAACAGCACTACCGATAGTGGTGAAGTTATCATCTAATAGAATCATATCAGACGCATCTTTAGCGACATCTGTGCCAGTGATGCCCATAGCAACGCCAATGTTGGCGGCCTTTAAAGCGGGCGCATCATTAACTCCGTCACCGGTCATGGCAACAGTTTCCTTATTATTTTGTAAAGCTTTAATAATTCTTAACTTAGAAGCCGGTGATACTCGAGCAAATACAGTGGTAGTTTTAATGGTTTCAGTCAACTGTTCGTCAGTCATTTTATCTAATTCTTCACCGCTAATAACCGTATTACCTTCTTCAAAAATATGTAATTCAGTGGCAATAACACGAGCAGTTATTTTGTGATCGCCAGTAATCATGATGGTGCGAATACCAGCTTCGTGGCACATTTGAACAGCAGCGATAACTTCTTTACGTGGTGGATCAATCATCCCGGTTAAACCAACAAACACCATATCATGCTCATAATCTTTATTTGGATGAGCAGTGGTAACCTCAGTTTTGGCATAACCTAAGATACGTAATGCCTTACCGGACATTTCTTCAATAGCTTTTTGGATATGTTCGACATCTTCGTTGGTTTTAGCTCTAATGCCTTGTTCGGTTAATACATGTGAACATTTTTGGATCAATTCTTCAGCAGCGCCTTTAGTAAACACAAATTCTTTGCCTAAATATTCGTTAACAGTTGACATTAATTTACGTTCAGAATCGAATGGTTGCTCAGATGTACGCTTATGTTCTTTCTTTAAGTCTTGAACATTTAACTTAAATAAAGGAGCTAAACTTAACAGTGCACCTTCAGTTGGATCGCCAATAGTTGCTTCGGGGTCTTTATCACTAATAGAGGCGTTATTACATAAGATACTAGTTAAAACAATATCTTTATATTTATCTGGGTTAGAGGCCGCTTCTTCTAATAAAGTATATTTCTTATGAAGAATATCATCCATCGTTAATAGGTTAACAACGGTCATACGGTTTAAAGTTAAAGTACCAGTCTTATCACTACAAATAACAGTGGTGTTGCCTAAAGTTTCCACAACGGGCAACTTACGGACGATAGCGTTTTTTTTAGCCATTCGTTGGACGCCCAATGACATGACGATGGTGGCGGTAGCCGGCAAACCTTCAGGGATAACCGCAACGGCTAAGGTGATGGCCAACATTAATGGTTCAATCCAATTGTAGTGGTGTCAACCATTAGGGGTTAGGTGTAATG
>JAISKE010000099.1 GCA_031261045.1 Mycoplasmataceae bacterium
TGAAGATAATTGAGAAACCATGGCCGAAGGTGGACATATTAGTATTCTAGGGAAAGAAATTGGATATGAATCCAATAAAACCAATTTACTAACTGGTGGTAGCAGTGGTAGTTTAGTAATTAATAATGAAAAAAAAGCTGTTGCTATTAATTATGCCGGAGTTATGAATAACGATCAAACGGAATCAATCCAAAACTTTGCGCTCATGCTAAATTGTGACAATCCTTATTATGATGGCAATAGCGTTGCAAGTCAATATAAATATGAAGTATTACGCGATTTCTTTCAGTCTACTTTAAGTTAAAAATATTAAGTGAATTATCAAATAATTGATCAGCTATGTTGGTTTCAGTAAGGTTTAAAACTTTAGCTATTTCATTCACGGTATAAACAATATATTCTGGGGAATTAGTTTTTCCTCTAAACGGAACTGGTGTTAATCACGGAGCATCAGTTTCACTTAATAATTTATCAATGGGGATTATTTTAACAACCTCTCTAAGCTCAATCGCATTCTTAAAAGTAATAACCCCTGGAATAGAAAACCAAACATTTAAATTTATATATTTTTTAGTTTGAGTCATATCACCAGAATAACAGTGAATGATTGTCTTAACATTTTGAGCGTGCTGCTTTAAAATATTAATAGTATCTTCGTGGGCGTCTCTAACGTGTACCATTAATGGTAAGTTATATTGCTTAGCCAATTTAATGTGTTCTATAAAAAATAATTGTTGTTTATTTTTATCATAACCTAGAGTATGATAATCTAAACCAGTTTCACCAATCGCCACAATCTTATTTTCTTTAGCATGCTCTAATAGCTGTTTTAGTTCATTAAAAACAGAACTCATATCCAATGAAACAACATCACTAGGGTGAATACCGACACAAGCATAAACATTTTTATGTTGCTTAGCATGTTGAATTGATATTTTGCTAGTGGCGATATCAATACCAATGTCGACGTATGAGATATTTAAATCACTGCATTTCTTAGCAATATCATCTGCTAACGGTAGCAGCGGTTCCATATTAGTGTGAGTGTGAACGTCAAAGTATTTCATTATTTACCTACACAGAATTTTCTAAAAATCTCATTAATGAAATTAAAATCGTCTTCCTTACCAAGAATACTTAAAACATTGTGGTGAGCAGCTAATAAATATTCACTAGTTAAATCAATTGGTTCTATTTTTGTGAGCATATTTTTAACAATGTTCAAGTTATTTAATGCTTGTTCCATTAAGCCAATTGCCCTAGTGGATTGAAGAATAATCTGTTTACGGTTATTGAAATTTATGAATTTTAATTTGCTAGAGATGGCGTTAATTAATTTATTTACTTGTTTATTTTTAGCGGAAACTTGGATACCGTTAATTATTACTGTCTTTTTAAGATCGCATTTATTAATTACCACTAAATATTCTTTGTTAATTAATAAATGTCGGATTGATTTATCTTTTATATCTAAAGGTTTGGAACCATCAATTACCCATAAAATTAAATTTGCATCTTGAATAACACGATTTACCTTGATGATACCCATTGATTCAATTTTGTCTTTAGTATGATGCAAACCGGGAGTGTCTAAGAAATTAATAGTTACACCATTAATATTAATACGGTCATTGACAATATCCCTAGTAGTTCCTGGGACGTTAGAAACAATAACTCTTGATTGATTCAATAAAGCATTTAATAATGAAGACTTGCCAACATTAGGTTTACCAATAATTGCCACGTTAATTCCATCTTTGATGGGAATCAATTTTTTGGAGCGGTCTACAGTAGACGAAATATTGACAATAAGTTTATTTAGAATAGATAAAAATTTTTGATGAGAAATTTGAGGGACATCATCAAATTCAGGATAATCAATGTTTACTTCAACTTGACCTAATAATGTAAATATTTGATCTTTAATGTTGTTTAACGCTTCAATGACTTCTTTGGTTAGCCCATTATTAGCGAAATCCACAGCCTTATCGCTTGTCGCCTTAATTAAATTATTTATAGCTTCAGCTTGATGAATAGTTAATTTATGATTTAAGAAGGCGCGCTCACTAAATTCACCTGGCTTAGCGAGAACACAACCGTTAGCAATCAATAAATTAATGATCATATTAGCTAGATGAATACCACCATGACAATTAATTTCGATTACATCTTCACCAGTAAATGTTTTGGGAGCAACAAATGTTGAAACAAGTACGTCGTCAATTTTTTTACCTTTATTTAATATCTTAGTTTTTTGGACAATATAACCTTTTTTAATTAACTTAGGAAAACAAACTTTATTAACAATTGAAAAAGCATTTGAGCCAGACACTCGAATGATGTGGATAGCTCCATTAATAGGAGGAGTGGATAAAGCAACAATGGTTTTCATCTTACTCCTTTCCAAACTGTTCCATAATTTGATTAAACATTAGGGTTTTGATTGGATTAACTTTAATGTTTTCCATAATCTTAAGAATAACTTGATTACCATGACACATGTGCTCCAAAAATTTTAATAGAGCACTTATCTGTTTGTAATCCATTTTTTTGAATTCATCATGAATATCCTTAATAACTTGTAAATCACCATTATTGTTTACAATAGAATGTGCTAAGTCATATAGTTCAAAGAATGATTCCGATTCTAAATCATGGTTCAACTCATCGTAACTATAATAAACATTTTTAATTAATGATATTTGTTCATTAGTCAAATTGTACTTTGAAGCAATCATACTCAACGGAGCTATATTACTTCTTAATGTAAAGGTTTGGCAACGACTTCTAATTGTGGGGATAACTAAATTAATTGATCTAGTGGTTAAAATAGCATAAGTATTTACTGGCGGTTCTTCTAACATTTTTAATAATGAGTTTACAGATTGTTGCGTGGCATATTCAATACCTTTAATAATATAAAATTTAATCCCGCGGGACTCTAAACCACTAACGGAACACTTTTGAAATAGATCTAAAATTTGTTCTTTCTTAATTGTTTCTTCGTAACCGTTGATTTTAATTAAATCGAAATAACTATCGCTATCAATCTTCTTACATCATTCGCAATCATTGCCAGTGCAGATAATAGATTTCATATACGATTTAAGAAATGCATCAATGTTACAAAGGGGATTTTCGATTAAGATGATGGCGTGGGGTTTCTGTTTCATTTGAAGAATTTTATTCTCCATAATGCTCCATAATTGTTTTTAATACTAAAGTATAAACTCTATTAAACACGGTTTCGATATCAGAGTCAGCATCAATCTCGATGATACTGTGGTCACGGTTTTCTTTAATAATTTTTTGATAACCCTCATAAACTTTTCGATGCATGTCCATTTTTTCTTGATCTAAACGGTTATATTCCCGTAAGGTGTTCGTCTTAATACGTTCAATGCCCACTTCTGGTTTTATCATTAATACAATGGTTAGATCTGGTAACGTTTTTTGAATAGCGAAGTTGTTAATCTCTCAAATACTCTCAAAACCTAAACCGCGAGCATAACCTTGGTAAGCAAGTGAAGAATAAATATAACGGTCGCACAAAACAATATTGCCATTATTCAAGTGAGGGAGAATAAAATCCTTAACATGCTGAGCACGGCTAGCGGCAAACAATAATGCTTCAGCTCGATCGTCAATCTTGTATTCAACTTTGTTTAATAAGATATTACGGATGTCTTCAGCAATAATGTTATTGTGACCGCCCGGTTCTCTTGTTAATACAATCAAGTGGTTATGAATATTCTTGATTAGTTTTTTATATAACATCTGTAAGATAGTGGATTTACCACTACCATCTGGTCCTTCAAATGCTATAAACAAACCACGTTTCATAATTACTTAATGAATTCTTGCTTATTAAAATATTTTTGTAAAGCTGTAGGGATCTTAATACTGCCATCAGCCTGTTGATAGTTCTCTAAAATAGCTACCCATAAACGATTTAAAGACGTGCCTGTACCGTTTAATGTGTGCACAAAGCTAGTTTGTTTGTCCTTCACAAATTTAATGTTAGAACCACGTGCTTGATAGTCATTAGTATTAGAACAAGAAGAGATCTCACGATATGATTCACTAGACGGGAATCATACTTCTACATCATATGTCTTAGCAGCGGCGGAACCCATATCGCCAGTACAAAGGATGATTACGCGGTAGGGAATCTCTAACATTTGTAGAACTTTCTCACATTCTGCAGTCATGGCTTCTAAATCTTTCATGGAGTCTTCTGGCTTAGAAAAGTTTACCATTTCCGTATTGTAGAATTGGTGTTGTCTGATTACACCACGGACATCTTTACCTGCGGAGCCAGCCTCGCTTCTAAAACTAATAGTGCTAGAAGTTAATTTAATTGGTAGATGATGGTAATCTAAGGTTTCATTACGATAGTAACCAGTTAAAGGTACTTCTTCAGTGGGAGATAAGTATTGATTACTAGATAATTTGAACATTTCCTCTTCAGATTTAGGTAAGTGGCCCGTGCCATATAGGATATCAGGATTGATAAGCACTGGTGGTTGAATTTCAGTATAACCATTAGCAGTATGCAGGTCTAAAGTAAAATCTCTAATTGCTCTTAATAATTTGGCACCTTCACCTTTAAATACGGTATGACGCGACCCAGATAGTTTAGATGCTCTTTCAAAATCAGCTAAACCTAATTTTTCAGCTAATTCTCAGTGCGCAAGTGGTTTAAATGTGAACTTAGTTGGCTTACCTCATTTGCGAATTTCTTTATTATCTTTCTCGTCTTTGCCAACGGGAACAGATTTATCAGGAATATTAGGGATAGAATAAACAATATTCTTTAATTCCACATTCAATTCTTGTTCTTGCTTCTCTAAAACTACAATTTGTTCTTTTAATTCTTGAACTTGAGTTTTAATCTTGGTAACGCCGTCCTTCTTACCATCTTTCATTAATTTAGCAATGGAATCAGAAAGAGTATTTCGTTGGGCGTTTAGTTGTTGCAACTTACTAGTGGTTGCTCTTCATTTGGTGTCGACAGCAGAAAATTGATCCAACTGTGGACATGGTTTTTTTCGGGACAGAATCTGTTGAGAAACTTCCTTAAAATTCTTACGTAATAAATTTATATCTAGCATTAGTCGCCTTATATGTTAAAGTAAAGTAATTATATTAATATTTAATATAATTATCTAAGAATACAAAGTCCAATATGTCCAAGATAAAATTAAATTTAGAAATTGAGCAAACTGTTTATGAAGACCTTAAAAAACAGTTTGATGAATTAAGTCGTATGCCTAATGCCAAAATTAAGTTTGCGAATATTGAGGAATACATTGCTAGTGTACTATACTCTTTTACCAAGGGTGGCGAGCAAATGAAAAAAATGAACTCGAAATTATCTGATTTATTAGAAAAATTTGGTGGCGAATTAGGGAACATGGATTTCGGTGATTTGGACTTAAGTAGTATGTTTGGCACAGAACCTAAAAAACCAGAAGAACCCAAGAAGGAAGATACTTCTAAACTTAAGAACTAATATGAAAATAGCCATCATTTATCATGCTTATAGAAACTATTTGACTCTCGAAGAGTCAATTAAGAGTTTTGCTAAGCAAACGGATGCTGATTTTGAATTTATCTTAGTTAATGATGGAGCCATAAATAAAACAACAAAAGTTTTAAATAAAATAGATTTTTCCAAATTTAAAAATTTTAAATATTACAACTTTAGCCAGAATGTAGGGCATTCATTTAGCTTTAATACAGCCTGTAATATGGTAGACGCGGATTATGTTTATTATGTTGGTTCTAACACGAAGGCTAAACCTGATTTCATTAAGCAAGTAAAAATATTGCTAAATAAAACTAAGCCGGACGTATTATCGATGATTCATTATCAAGGGAAGAAGAATTTACAGGTTTTTACCAAACCAGATCTTCAATTTAAAAAATACATTGGGCAATCTACGAGGGATAAAATTTTTTCAATACCA
>JAISKE010000103.1 GCA_031261045.1 Mycoplasmataceae bacterium
GTAACATTACCGCCAGTAACGATGGTGTTAATTGTTTTATTAACAGTGTGCTCAGTATTAACCACAATTACGGGAGTAATGGTGTCATAACCAGCTTTTTTAATTTCCGCAAGATCAGCATTTAAAATAGGGCTACCAACTTTAACACTATCACCAGTTTTCGCTACAATTTGGAAACCAACTAATTTACTTGGTGTCGATGTTGCTTTAGCATCTTTAGAATTCATATTAACAGTATCGATACCGACGTGAACTAATATTTCAACTCCATTGCTTGTTTTAACAGAGTATGCATGTCCCGTTTCCGCAATTAAAGTTATTTCACCTTCAATTGGAGAAACAAAATTACCGTTAGTTGGTTTAACTGCGAAACCACGACCAATCATGTCTTTGCTAAAAGTTTCATCTTTAACTTCTGTCATAGAAACAATCTCACCATCAACTGGTGCGAAGATTTCTATACTTTTATTCTTACGTCCGAATAATTTACTAAAAAAACCCATATTTATATACCTCTTTTATATAGCTAACATTATATGCTAATAATACTATTACAGTTTATTAATTAACTAGAATAATTGTTTCCAAAATTAGGTACGACACCACAATACATTAATATAAGGCAAATACCTCAAGCTAGGACTATAATCGTGGTCATTATTATAATTAGCATACGATTCTTATAGATTCATTTAGTGAACCAGTTCATTTGCTGAGCGCGATTATAATCTGGTTTGTTTTTCATGAAGCGATAAGTTAACCAACATAAAGCACAACCGGCAAGCATGCATATAATACCGATAATTAAATATACTATTGATCCAGTTCTAGGTGAATCAGAAGATAGAATTTCACTTAACTTTATACAATAGTTCATTATAAATATTTAGTAATTAGATGATTTTATTATCAATCATTACTTTTTGAATGGCTGCTAAAGCTTCTGGAGCATCTAAACCATCAGTCTTAATTTCTACTTCATCATTGACTTTAACGCCTAATGCCATTAAATTAATTAATGATTTGGCATTAGCGGCATTGCCCCTAACACTTATAGTGATGTTTGATTTAAATTTCCCAGCTTCACTAGTAATCTTACTAGCTGGTCGAGCGTGTAATCCTAGCGGATCAATAACTTTAACCTTGATTGATTTCATTGTGTATTCCTTCTATTAACATATATCAAATATATCACAATTTTTAAAGAAGTGGTTTATATAAATTTAATAGCGCCAAACGGATCTTGGTGCGTAAATTATTATGTTTGGCGACATCTTCAGCGGTGACTATTTGTGAATTGCTAATGTCATCTTCAAAAATACTTAACATTTGTTGACAAACTTCCGGAGCATCAATCAAAATACCATTTTCAAAATTAATAATCATCGAACGGAAATCAAAGTTAGCGCTAGTAGCGTAAACTAGCTTGTTGTCAACGATAATATACTTAGAATGAATAAACCCATTATATTCGTACACTTTGATGCCTGTTTCAAATAATTGGCGGTATTGACTGCGATTCATTGGTAAGATAAAGTCCTTGTTATCTCGCTTACCTGGTAGCAATACTTTTACTTCCACTCCGTTTTGTGCCGCAATCTTTAACGCGTTAATTGTTGATTCCGTCGGTAAAAAGTATGGGGAAACCAATTTAATAGATTTCTTAGCTTTCAAGAATAAACTAATCATCGTGTTACTTACACCCTTTTCAGAATAGTTAGGCGAAGAAATACTTAATTGGGCTTTAACAGGGTCTTGATTATATGAATGATCAATGTGCAATCATTTATCTAGATTATTAGACAATTCATCTTTACTAGCTTTAGTAGTTGAATTGTTAGTAAATAGTACTCAATCATTAATAAATTCAATATTTAATGAATTAACAATTTCGCCTTTAATAACCATATTCATATCACGTCAATAATATTTCTTAGGGTCCATCGCTAAATATTCATTGCCGACATTACTGCCGCCATAGATTGCTACGCTATTATCAATAATTAAGGCTTTATGGTGTAAACGAAAATTGGTGACCCCTTTAAAGATGTTAAACCCTGGAAAATTAAATACGCCAACTTCAATACCCACCGCTTTTAATTCGTCAATTTGAGATTTCTTAAATTTCATGAAAGAACCATATCAGTCATATAAGAACCTTACTTTAATGCCGGCTTTAGCTTTCTTAATTAATTCACAAAAAACTGTGCGCATAAAAAAACCGTCACGAATCAAATATGTTTCAAAGTGAATGAAAGATTTAGCCGAACGAATCGCTTTAATATATTCCTCATAAATTTCAGTATTAGATTGAAGAATATTAATGTCATTGTTCTGGTAAACTGGTTTAAAAGCTACGTAAAAAGAATATTTTAACAAATTAGATTCATCATCGTTCTTATCAAAGAAGGTTTTCATATATGAATAGTCTTCAAACTTATTAAAAGTCTTTTGACTCTCTAACCTTTGTTTTCATTTAGTTCTTCGCAATGGATTAGTACCAAATATTAAGAATAATAAACAACCAATCGTTCACAAGAAAGAAATGACGGCGCACCAACAAGCTTTAGTATTAATATGACGATCAGAACCAAGGATATAGACTACGAAAGAGAAGTTAATTATTCAAACAACTACGAGTAATGGCAGCATTACTTCGATTCTACGTTCGTAGATAACTAATAAGACAATAACTACAATAATCGCTGCAACTAATAAAGCAGCGATACCACAGATCATCATTTTTAATCTATTCATAGATAATTAAATATTAATAAAATAAAAACGCTTTACAAATTAAAGTGGTATAAACAAATGTAGAGTAGGGCTAGTAATAGTGAAAAGCAGGACGCAAATCCTGCTTTTCTTTTCTCTGCCAGCTGTCTACCATTTAATTACGTTTTAAATAAAAAATTTAATATTCTCAAAATATAAGTTATAAATACATTGCTATGGTGCCATTGGTAAAACAATGAAAAAGACAGGACGTTAATCCTGTCTTTTATTTTCTCTACTAATGGGTTCACTATTTAATTACTACTAAAAGTAGAATCAATAGTAAACAAAGTACGACAAACACTTGCGTGTCCATCACACCTCATTAAGTGTCGGGTAATACCCCACACACTATGGTACCATTAGTAGAGAAGGACGTTTTGCTCATAGAGAGCCTCCTACCATCTATACTCGTTAAAATTATAGATGGCGAGTTAAGTATCGCTTCTATATCTGAAATTCATTCCGGCGTTTGTCTTAAGTTTGTCTAATATTTTTCTAATTATTTTCCAGTTATTTTCTAATTAAATATAGTGATTTATAAAATTTTTAACAAACTAATCATTTTATGATATTATTAATTACTTTACAACAACTCGGTCGGGTGTATCCGATCGTATTGTCGTCAAAGTAAATATATAGGAGAGATATGCCAACAATATCACAATTAATTAGACATAATCGTAAATCAAAAGCGAAAAAATCTAAATCACCTGCTCTAGGAAAGAACTTCAATTCCATTAAGAACATGGAAAAACAAGGACACAATCCTTTGAAGCGTGGAGTATGTACCCGTGTGGGGACCATGACACCAAAAAAACCAAACTCGGCGTTACGTAAATATGCGAAGGTACGTTTAACTAATAAACAAGAAGTTTTAGCGTACATTCCCGGTGAAGGCCATAACTTGCAAGAACATAGTATCGTTCTAATCCGTGGTGGTCGTGTAAAAGACTTACCCGGTATGCGTTACCACATTGTCCGTGGTACTTTAGACACTCAAGGTGTTGCGAAAAGACAACAACAAAGATCAGCTTACGGTGCCAAGAAGCCTAAAGCGAACACAGCAGCTTAATAAGGAGAAAGAACCATGAGAAAGAATCAAGCTCCTAAGAGAGACATATTACCAGATCCAGTATACGGATCAAAATTAGTTGCCAAAGCCATCAACATGATTATGTTAGATGGTAAGCGTGGATTAGCCCAACATACTTTGTATGGTGCCTTTGAAAAGATCGAAGCGAAAGTCAAGAAACCAGCAATTGAAGTATTTAACAAAGCATTAGAAAACATTATGCCTATTTTAGAACTTAAAGTTCGTAGAGTAGCCGGCAGTAACTATCAAGTACCTACTGAAGTTAGCCCTGAACGTAAAATTACTTTAGGTTTACGTTGATTAATTCTATATTCTAGAAGCCGTAGCGAAAAAACGATGTTGGATCGTTTAGCTGGGGAAATTCTAGACGCTAGCAACAGTACTGGTGGTGCGGTTAAGAAAAAAGACGACACCCACAAGATGGCTGAAGCAAACAAAGCCTTTGCTCACTTGAGATTTTAGGACGGATGATTTATGGCTAGAATATTTCCGATGGAAAAATACCGTAATTTCGGTATCGTAGCGCACATTGATGCTGGTAAAACTACCACTAGTGAGCGTGTCCTTTATCATACTGGTAAATCACACAAGATTGGTGAAGTACATGATGGTGCGGCCACCATGGACTGAATGGAACAAGAAAAAGAACGTGGGATTACCATTACTTCTGCCGCAACTTATGCGACTTGAAACGGTTATGAATTAAACTTAATCGATACACCCGGGCACGTAGACTTCACTGTAGAAGTTAACCGTAGTTTAAGAGTATTAGACGGTGCAGTCGTGGTATTAGATGTACAAAATGGTGTAGAACCACAAACCGAAACTAATTGACGACTTGCTGATAACTATAATGTTCCAAGGATCGTTTATTGTAACAAGATGGATAAAGTTGGTGCGGATTTTGAAATGTCTGTTAAATCTTTAAAAGAAAGATTAGCTGCTAATGGCGTAGCCATTCAATATCCGATTGGTGCGGAGAATGATTTCATTGGTACGATTGATTTAGTAGAAATGAACGCACGAATGTACGATGGTGAAAAAGAAGAGAATTATAAAATTGCTCCAATTCCCGCTGATCTATTAGGTAAAGCAAAACAATTCCGTCAAATCATGTTAGAAGAAATTGTAAATTTCGATGATGCTTGCATGGAAAAATTCTTGAACGGTGAGGAATTAACTGTTCCCGAAATTAAACTATGTATCCGTAAAGGCGTATTGACTGCAAAATTTTTCCCCGTAATTTGTGGTACCTCATTTAAGAACAAAGGTGTTAAAGCGATGTTGGATGCGGTCATTGATTATTTACCAAGCCCGATTGATGTAGCTAAAGCTAAAGGATTCAATGATGCTGGTAAAGAAGTAGATATCATTCCAAGTGATGATGCTAAATTCTGTGGACTTGCATTTAAAGTTGCGACTGATCCATTCATTGGACGTTTAACATTCTTACGTGTTTATTCTGGTGTATTAAAAGCTGGATCATATTTAATGAATACTAATAAAGATGCCAAAGAACGTGTTTCGCGTTTGGTGAAGATGCACGCAAACAATCGTGATGAGATTGATGAAATTCGTGCTGGTGATATTTGTGCTGTCGTTGGTTTAAAAGGAACCACT
>JAISKE010000005.1 GCA_031261045.1 Mycoplasmataceae bacterium
ATTAACAACATAATGCTAGAAGCAGCTAAAAAACTTAATGGTGAACATGAAAATATCAAATTAAAAATTAAAGATAAAGTGGAGAATTTATTCCCTAATAATGCTGCTGAAATTTTAGAGTTAGTGAATACTAATACGCTCGCCGAAGATAATATAGACGCGTTATTAAACTACATTGTGACTGATCAATTTGGTGTGTTTAATTATGTTAATTGTTTTGACTGGTTAAGAGAACATTCATCAATCAATATTGACCAAATTACTCCAAATAATTTTGGGCCCTATGATGATCCGTGGACTATTTTATCAGACATCTGAAACAAGTTAAATCTAAAAATTGAGTATGCAATTAAGGACCCGACAAAAAATGATCAATGGGTTAATAAAATGAAAAGCGCCACGTTGGATGAATTAACTAATGGTTTAAACGTGCCTTTAAACAAAAGCAATGATGGTAAATATGAATTCAAACTAACTAGTATCACTAGTGATACAATAAATAATACGGATGCTTTTATTTATAGTGCAGAGTCGTCTAATATTGCTGATAATAATCCGAATGTTATGGGAAGTGATAACATTTATACATTAGGTGAAGAGAAAATTGTTAATGCGACATTCAATGACAATAATTTAGATTACAACCAAAGATATTATCCTAGTCAAGTGGATGATAAAATGTTGTTTGACACCTATGTAAATCTCGTGACTAATTATGGCGAAGCCGCTGACTTCAATATATTGAACAAGGATCAATATCAAGTCATGCGTAACGAAATTACTGGCAGCATAAATTTAAATATTACTTTAGATGGAAAACTATTTGACCATAACTTTAGCGGTTTTAAAACGGTTGGGGAAAAGATTCCAGACATTGACGGTTCTCTAGATAAGTTTAATATCAGCGGTGTAGATTTATCGAATGCTGAAATAATTAAATTACTAGAACTTAATAAATTTAATTCATATATTGCAAACTCTTTAAACTATGCAGTAACTGATGATGATGTAGTTAATGGCATAGCCACAATTAATGTAATTGGTTGTGATAATCCATTATTACACGACATTTACATTAATCAAACTTTCAAAGTTAATAAACTACAGCCTTATTTTATTCAGCAAACTAAAAGCATCGATAGCTCGTTGTTTAAGATTAGGCCATCTAAAATAACTATGGATCAATTCAAGAAATTCTTTATCAACATGAGTCCAGAGTTTCAGAATCGTAATTTAGATGATCTACAAATTGATTTAGTGCCTGCTACTAACACTTTAGTAAGTAACCTCTCTTATAAGGAGGGTACAACCGACCAGATGGTATTAATGACTTTTACCTACAATGGTTTTAACGAACATAAATCGCGTGCCCTAATTATTTGAATCGTCGTTTCAATTTTATGTGCAGCCGTAATTGGCGTCAGCTCATTCTTGTTATGAAAGCGATTCCATAAACGTGATAAACATAGTTTAAGCCAAACGACCGAATAGTTGATTGCCAATAAGATTAGTGACTTTCACTAGTTTTATTTTAGTAGCAAGATTCCTCTTACCCTTTACTTTGACAGTAAAGGAATATTCGCTGTGGCCTAGTTGAATGTCTTTATCCTTACTATTTTCAAAAATAATTTTCACTACCTTACCAATAAACTGTTTTAGATATTGATTTTGGCATTGATGATTTAGTTTTGATAATGCTATAAAACGTTTTTTCTTTTCGGTGTCAGATACAATATTCTTCATTTTACTTGCGATTGTAAATGGGCGTGAAGAGTAGGGAAATAAGTGCGTATTACTAAACTTGATCCTCAGTAAGTTTTTTATAGTTTCGTTAAACTCTTTGACTGTTTCGGTAGGAAATCCAACAATCAAATCCGTCGTGATAGCGAGGTTTTTAATCTGCTTACGAGCATATTCACATAATGCTATGAAATCTTCAACAGTATACCTTCTCTTCATCTCTCGGAGGATTTTATCTGACCCTGATTGAAGACAAATGTGTAAGTGTTTACATCATCGTTGAGGATTTGAAGCTAATAAGCCAATAATCTGATGGTTGATTTGAAATGGTTCAATAGATGAAATCCGAATTCGAAAGTCTCCTTTAACTTCGTTAATATCTTTTAATAATTCATAAAAATGATAGTTAGCATCATCATGGTATCCAGCGGTGTTGACCCCTGTTAAGACAATTTCGTGATAACCATGTTGTACTAATTCTTGAATATCTTTTAGTACTTTGGTGTGAGGCAGTGAGCGTTGCCTACCTCTAACGAAGGGGATAATACAATAAGAGCACATATAATCACAACCATCTTGAATTTTTAAAAATGCACGAGTGTTATTTTTAAATAGTTGTAATCCTAGATCTTCAAATTTGTCTTGTTTATTAAAAGGGTCAACTTTCATTATCAATTTATTAGCATACTGTTTAATTAAATCAACAAGTTGATCCTTATATTTAGAGCCTAAAATAATTCCAACCTTTGGGTGCTTAATTAGTGTTGGTTCTAATTGTGATAAACAGCCAACAATCGCAATAAGTTTTGTTTTATTAGAACGAATTGCTCTTTGAATGAAATATTTAGATTTACTAACAGCTTTATTAGTCACGCAGCAAGTATTGATAATACAAAGATCGGCTTTATTAACGTCTGGCGTTTGTTTACAACCAAGTTCAATTAATTGATTAATTAGATTATTGGATTCAAATAAATTTACTTTACAACCTAGCGTAACGATACAAAAGGTTTTATTCTTTAGTTGCATTGTCGGTTAAACCAGTTGATGCTAATGGGGTGTCAGTTGTCGGAGTAATTGGTGTTTCACCGGTTGGTGTATTAGTGGTTGCACCGTGGCGGCGTTGATACATAATTAAATCTATTTTGAAACGCACATAACGATAAAAACCAATTGAGATTAAGCTAAATAAGGCAATTATGCCAAAGCCTAAACCATAAACTAAATTTATGCTTAGTGTTGTTTTTCAATCTTTTCCAACTAAGGAATTAATCATTATTTGCGTAAGACTAAAATAGATGATTGATACAACGATTGTAATTGCGAACATTACACCAGCTACAAAGTA
>JAISKE010000067.1 GCA_031261045.1 Mycoplasmataceae bacterium
CCAATTGAATTCACGCTGTTAGGCATGCTAATGCTAACTAGTGATTCACATTCTTCAAAGGTACATCGTTCAATTGAACTTATACCACTAGGAATGGTAATAGAAGTTAATCCACAACCTTGAAAAGCATATGCTCCAATTGAGTTTACACTATCAGGTATGACGATAGAAGTTAAATCTCTGCATCATTGAAAAGCCCCAACCCCAATGCTTGTCCATATGTTTTCATATATAAGGGAAGTCATTCACGTACAGCCAGAAAATGCATAATCACCAATCTTTACTATAGAATCAGGTAACACAACTTTATCCGTCAACTCACCACCATCAGCAAATTCAGTTAAAGTATAAATAGTCCCATTAACATCAATATATTTTGGGATATATACATTAGATCCAAAAAAAAGTGAGTTACCACTAATACTACATGTAAACAGTTTAGTAAAATTACTGAGATATCACTTCCCTTGAATGTATCCTTTTATTCCGTGTCCAATATAGAACTTTTGTTCATTAATAACATAATTTGTATTTTCAATTTGAGCCACAACTATGTAATCACATTTCTCTATATCGCTTTTTTCAGGATCTGGATTGGGGTTTGGTTTTCCACAGCTATTTGTGATGAACGGTGCAACCATTAAACTACCCAATCCCGTTATCCTCAATGTTAGTTTTAAAAGTTTATATCTCTCCATACTCTTCTCCGATTTCAGTTAATTATAGTATAAATACACAATATATTGCGTTGCGATTAAATGAGTATTGTTAGATATTTAACATATGAATTTAAACGAGCAAGTCGCCAAGCGGATTAAAGAACTACGTATTAAACATAATTTAACTCAAGAGGAGTTATCTTTTAAATTAGGATTAGCTCATAGCAGCATTAGTCAGATTGAAGCCTTACATGGTCGCAACATAACATTAAAAACTATTCAACGAATTTGTAAAACGCTCAACATTAGTATTGAAGACTTCTTTAAAGGTATCAAATAGGTCGCAAAAATAAAGTGTGTATACTTATAGGTATGAGCAGATATAAAGTAGACATCGAAAAAAGAATTAGCAAAGACAAACTAATTGTTGATGCTAAAAAATTTGGTAAAGATCCTGCCGCTCACATGAGTGATTTAGCTGCTATGGAAAATCGCATCAATCTTAAGATAGATACTAATAACGCTGATCTTAAAGTATTAATCAATACTAACATCGCTGATCTTAAACAATTAATCATTGATAACACATAAAAACTAAATAGAATCCGACCGAGAAAATATCTTATATCAACTGACTGTTTAGCCCAAAACCGCTGAATAATTTTTACAATATAAATGTATGAAACATGAAGCAATAATAAAAATTAACAAAGACGGAAAAAGAATTCCATTCTTTTTCATCCATGGTGCTGGAATGATTTGACGAAGATTAAATAAATTGGCAGCCGTAATTGATAAAGATCAACCATTATTTCTAGTACAAAACTATAACGCTTTTGTATGTAAAAGAGAGAATACCGAAGAATTAGCTAAGAGATATTTTAATCTTTTAACTAAAAAGTATCCGGCTAGGGAATATTTGATTGGTGGTGCTTGTTATGGTGCCATTATCTCCATATTATTAGCTAAGTTATTATTAGATCACGGTTATAAAGTAAGACCATTAATATTGGTAGAAGCAATTAATCTTAATGATGCTGAAATTAGCGCGATTAATTCTGCATTGAATTATCGACTTTCGCCTCAAGAAACATTATTATGACCAGTCCTTAGAGAGGCTTATACTACCTTCGACGATTCGAGAATTGAAACTATCGTGCGAGATGGTGTAATCGGAATGAACGAATTAGTGAATTTAAAATTACCTATGGCCGATGTAGACGCTTATCTAATCAAATGTTCAAAATACTTAACAACATTTCAGTCGATGTATCCTAACAATGCCATTTTAGCAGCTTCGGCAGAATTAATGCACGATTCTTTCTACACTACTCCAGATAATCGAATTTCACAATTTGTTCGTGAACTCCATGTCGTCAATGTAAACGGTGACCACTGAAACTTATTTACTGACGAGAATTGTAAAATTCTTGCTAATTTAATTAAAGATTTAAGTAAAAAATAGAATTTAATCTAGGATTTGATTACAACATTAATGTTTTTTAATATTTTAAAAGTGGCATCAGACAATTGCTTGTTTGAGTCGGCCACTAATTTACGATTTACAATAATTTGAGCTTCTGGTTGAATGGCTCGAGCAATTACTACATTCGATAACACACACATACTGGTTACAACCCCAATAAACTCAATCTGTTTATAGGAATACTTTCTTAAATAGTCAACCAACTCGTCGGCCCCATAACTATTTTTAATAATTACGGTACCATACTTGACGTATGGTAGTAAAGATTTGTGCAATTGCCAACCATGAGTATTTTGAATCGCATGTTTAATTTTCAAACTTTTACCTTCAATAGTTTTTAAATAATTCTGATCATGGGTATCCATGGTGAACACAATGTCGTTTTTATCTTTAATAGCTGTTTGAACTTTTTTAACTATTGATGAAGCAATTGCTTTAGCTTGTTTAAAGCCTAAAGCCCCATCAATGAAATCGTTTTGATAGTCTACGACTACGAGTAATTTATTCATATAGATAATTATAACCACATTGTATAATTACCATATGAATACTCCGCAAATAGTTGGTACGGTTTTTATTACAATCGGGTTTGTATTAATTGGTTATCTACTTGGCAGTATCGTTTTCGGACCACTACTTACTAGAAAATATCATAAAGATATCCGTACCATCGCTTCCGGCAATCCTGGTGCCACTAATGTGATGCGTGCTGCCGGTAAAGGGATGGGAATCCTAACCATGTTATTAGACGCATCCAAAGGATATGTCGCTATTGCTATTAGTTTTCTAATATATCATTTCACCATTAATCAATGAATTGAGTATCCCAACATTTGTTTGGTGTTAATTTATTTGGCCGGAACCTTTGCGGTTATTAGTCATTGTTATCCCATTCAATATGTCATTACTTTATTTAAATATAATGGCGACAAGGAGCAAGCTAACAAATATAAAGGTGGTAAAGGAGCAGCAACCACCGGTGGAGTATTGTTTGCAGTTTCACCATGATTAGCATTGATTGCTTTTGCGCTATTCGTAATTGTAGTATTAATTTG
>JAISKE010000071.1 GCA_031261045.1 Mycoplasmataceae bacterium
CCTAGACACTCTTTCCCTACACGACGCTCTTCCGATCTTTGTAAACTGCTGCAGATAACCAAATCATAATTTGTTGCCTATTCCGTTGTACACTAGAGTGTTTGCACCAAAATCATCAAGATTAATTGTAATACCGTAAGCAATAACTAAGATACCGATCACTAACCCAGCTCACGCTAAAATAAATGGAACAGATTTCTTATTATGTTTACGCTTCGGATACATTTTTTTATTGTGCATGTGCTATCCTTTCCATATTGATAATGTAATAAGTGGAATACAATACATAAGTTGGAATTACCAACGCAATATCTAAAATACCAGTAACTCAAAATATTTCCTTGGTCTTATCAAAGTTAGTCCACATTGAGATAACTGATGTTGAAAGTAAGAAAATAGTTACCACAATTAAAGCCAACATTAACACGATAAATTCATAACGTGGTAATTCTTTTATTAAGTGCTTTTGTTCTCGACGAATACGTACCGCAAATCAAATAATACATAATATAAAAATAACTATGATGAAGAGCAACATTGCATACATTGTAATGAATTGTAATACCTTTCCATATCAATTAGGCCCCGTGAATACGCTAGTAATTAAACCTAAGCTATTTAGCATATCTTCTGGTCGACTTCAGAATACGAAAATGAACGATAAAGCAATCATAATAAACATAGTAACCGCCATCTTAACTTGGTAACGAGTCTTGTCTGTTTTATTGGTTTTAATAGAAGAAGTATGCAATTCTCATAAATTTTCTACATAAGACATTGTATTTAGAATTAAAATTGGTAACACAGTCAATAAGTCTAACAATGGAATACCATAAGCTAAAACATTTTTTCATGTGGTGGAACCGCTATTCATGTCTCAACCAAGACCGATTACAATTACAAAGGACATCACCATTAAAAAAGTGGACACAATAATAAAAACTGATAAAGTGTAAATTTCATATTTTGACAATGGTTCACATCAACCCTTACCGCTAACATAAACATGTAAAAAACAATATGTAATGGTTAGAGCAATCGTTGAAAAAATATAAATGAATATAATTAAAGTCAAAACATTTTCTAACGGTAAATAATCCGTATTGCCTCTGGTGACAAAATGGCCGTGAAAAAAATTTGATAAATCATTGATTGCGTAATAAATACTATCTAATGACATAAAAAGACCAAATAAAATAGCATTAACCACGATTATCGATAATCGTACATATGCCATAAATTTTACCAAGCTGTACGTAATTTTACTTTTGTGGCCTTGAATCATAATAAAATTTTAGCATAATAATTAATATTTATGTTTTAATAACATTAATAATATGAAAAATACTAAGTTAACTTACCAAAATTCCGGAGTCAACATCCACGAGGGCTACAAAGAAGTTCAGATGATTAAAAAAATGGCCAAAACCACTTACAGCAAAGCTGTGATTAATGATTTGGGTTCATTCGCTGGCATGTATCAGGTACCGCTAGGAATTAAAAATCCCGTGTTGGTTTCTGGAACCGATGGTGTGGGCACAAAAATAGCCATTGCTTGTGCGAAAAAGAAATTTGATACTGTTGGAATTGACTGTGTGGCAATGTGTGTTAATGATGTTTTATGTCACGGTGCTAGACCTTTATTTTTCTTAGATTACATTGCTTGCGGTAAATTAGACGCTCACATTGCAGCTGACTTAGTTAAAGGTGTAACCGAAGGTTGCAAACAATCTTATTCCGCTTTAATTGGTGGCGAAACTGCGGAAATGCCAGGAATTTATAAAGCTGGCGATTACGATCTTGCAGGATTTTCTGTTGGGATGATCGACAAAACCAAAATCATTAATGGTAAAAATATCCAACCTGGAGATGTTATTATTGGGATTGCTTCTAGTGGATTCCACTCTAACGGTTTCTCATTAATTAGAAAAGTTTTTACCAATATGAACGAACCCTTCCAAGGAAAACCAATTTGAAAATCATTATTAACCCCCACTAAAATTTATGTAAAACCAGTTTTAGCATTAATGCAAAAAGTGAAAATTAAAGGGATGGCGCACATCACTGGTGGTGGTTTTATCGAGAACGCTCCACGCATGTTAGGTAAAGACGGATTGCAAATCGTGATTAAGAAAAATAGTTATCCATTACCAGAAATCTTTAAATTAGTCAATCGTAAAGGTGTGGAATTAAGTCACATGTACAACACTTTTAATATGGGTATCGGTTTCATGATTTGTGTTGATAAAAAAGACGCTAAGAAAGCGATCGCTTTCCTAAAATCTCAAGGTGAAAAGGCTTACGAAATTGGTTATATTACCAAAGGTAAGGAGCCCATTTGCTTAAAATAGCCGTGTTAGTTAGCGGTGGTGGAACGAACCTGCAAGCCATCATTGACGCGATTGTAAATAGGGAATTACCAAAGGTCGAAATTGGTTTGGTAATTTCTTCAAATTCAACGGCGTTCGCTTTGGAGCGCGCTAAAAAATATAACATTCCTACTATGATAATTAGTAAAAAAGAATTTTCTAATACCGGCGATCAAATCCTGAAATTTTTAAAAGTACACAAAATTAATTTAGTAGTATTAGCAGGATATTTAGGGATCTTAAATGGTGGTATTCTTGACGAATACCAAAATAAGATCATCAATATTCATCCCGCTTTATTGCCTAAATTTGGCGGTCCGGGAATGTACGGTCATCACGTTCATGAAGCAGTAATTAAAGCGCATGAACCAGTTTCTGGTTGCTCCGTTCACTACGTGAACGCCACCGTTGACGGTGGTCAAATCATTTTACAAAAACAAGTGCCGGTGTTACCCAACGACACCCCCGAAACTTTAGCAGTTCGCGTCCTCGTTCAAGAACACCTGGCGCTCGTCCAAGTACTAAAGCAACTTTCGCGATAAATTTTATATACTAATGGTGTATGAAAAAACGCGCATTAATCAGTGTCTATGACAAAACCGGAGTCGTGCAATTTAGTAAATTCCTAGTATCTAAAGGTGTAGAAATTATTTCCACCGGCGGAACCTATAAATTTTTAAAATAAAATCAAGTACCTGTCATCGAAGTGAATGAAATTACGAGCTTTCCGGTTATGTTTGATGGTCGGGTAAAAACTTTACATCCCCACCTTCATGCCGGTGTGTTA
>JAISKE010000087.1 GCA_031261045.1 Mycoplasmataceae bacterium
ACTTCATTAACATTCATGTTGGTTTGCGTACCACTACCAGCTTGATAAGCATGTGTGGGGAAGTTTACATCTAATTTACCAGCAATAATTTCTTCACACGCACGACGAATTAAATTAGCTCTAGTATGGTCTATTTTATGACATTTCTCATTAGCACTAGCGGCCGCTCATTTAGTAACTGCTACCGCTTTAATTAAATCTAATGAAACGATTTCTTTACCAATGTTAAAGTTAGTTAAACTTCGCTGGGTTTGCGCCCCTCAATATTTGTCAACTGGGACATGCATTTCGCCTAGAGAGTCTTTTTCAATTCTGGTTTTAGTGGCCATATTAATTCCTCATTATTAATAATTTCTAAAATTATATATTCATTTATATAATAAGTTACCATTTCTTGGGGTAGAGAGTCTTCCACTTTACTCTCGGTAATGGCTAAGTCAAAATAAAGGAAGTAAAAACATTATGGCAGTAAGTAAAGCGTTTAAAGCGCAACTTGTAAAAGATTTTGGGGGATCCGAAAAGAATACAGGATCAACTGAAGTCCAAATCGCAATTCTAACCGCAGAAATTAACGCGATCACAAATCACATTGCAGTGAATAAGAAAGATTATTCTACCAAGCGTGGTTTATTCAAAAAGGTGTCTCAAAGACGTTCACTATTGAATTACTTAGAGAGAACTGATATTGAAAAGTATCGTGAGTTAGTTAAAAAGCTAGAAATTCGAAAATAAAGAAAATGCTCACCGAAATGAGCATTTTTTATTTTCTAGGTGTCGTGTTCACCAGTTCAAAAGGACCATGAAGTAGGAGGAGGAACTCCCTCAACATTTCAAGTAGCATTGATTAGACCACTTAAAGTTTGAGCGTCAGTTTGGTTAGTTGAACTTCAAACTACACCGCCACCGGTAGTATTACGAAATGGCGAAGCAGGATTACCTGCGTAATCCACAGCAGAGAATGTATGGTGGTCGTCTGTTGATGAAGATCATTCCGTAATATGAATACGCTTAAGGTTTTTGCAACCATCAAAAGCTGTTATGCCGACAGCTATATCACTACCAGAATCTACAAGTGTTTTGATATTGATTCGTGTTAAACTTGTACAATTCTTGAAAGCATAGTTTCCAACTCGTGAAGCATTTTGCATAATGACTCTTCCTAGAGAACTGCAATTTTCAAATGTCGAATTAGGGATGTGATCTGGGTCATTCATGGTGATTGACATAAGATTAGTGCATCCAAAAAACGAACCACTAGCATCATTCCCTTCTTCATCAATTTCAAATTTGAAGGCATTAGCACTTATAGATGATAGATTAGTGCATGCTTTGAATGACCCATCCCCTGTAATGGATGTGGGGTTAATTGTGTCACCAGTAACTGTTGTTAAACTAGAACACCCATCGAATGAATATGCAACAATTTTTGGGCAATCTGTTAAATCGATAGCAGTAATACTTGATAAATGTTCGAATTTGGTGTCTAATTGAGTGGTACCGGAATCATAATACTTACTTCACAATCCTAAATTACCAGCAGCAAAACCACCGGCAACGCCGGCAAGGGAAGAACCATTCAGAAATAATAGAGCGGCGCCGGTAATTGGCTCAGTGCCGTTTTCAACCATTTTATGTGTGGTATCATTGTATTGTGCAGCATCTACCATTGTAGCGGTTAATTTTGTTCAACCAAAAAAAGCTGCATTACCAATGGTGCCAATATTAATCCCTAACGGTATAGTTGCGTTTGTACAACCATTAAATGCTCCACTACCGATGGTTATTGGACTAGTTTCGGATAAGTTAAAACGAGTAATGCTTGTATTTCTATTATAAATATTGCCAGCATTTCTTGCAAAAGCATTACTCCCGATTGTCAAAACATATGGTATATCTACAACTTTAATTGGAGAATTCTCTGGGAAAAAATCATAAAATATTGAATCGTTAATCTTCGTAATGCTTGAATCAAAAGATATGGCATTGTAACCAGAACAATCAGCATTGAATTTATCTTTCCCATCAGCTAATCAACTATAAATGGTATGGTTATCATCCGTTAAAACAAAGTAATCGGTTAAATTACTAGGACTAAGTGGAAACACATAAAGATCGCTGACAATAATGGTTACTGGCAAAGGTGCTGTCGAGTAATTCTTTTGATCATCATAAGTTATTTTAAATTTGTAAGTAGTATCGCTTGGCAAGTCATCATCATATGTTAGAACTCCACTGTGACGGTCAAGATGGATTTTATCAGACACAGGATTGTCACCTCAGTCAATGTCATAATATTGACTTGTTTGGTCTTCACTATCGTAAATAGATTCTCCATCCATATCTCTAGCGATATATCTTTCCGAAACAGCGGCGCCCAGAACTGAATGAATGTCTGCAATACCACTAACGTACGATGAGGCTTTTCCAACAGTTAAAATAACTTTATATGGTTCAATGATATGGTGTGTGCCGCCATCATATTCAACATTAAAAGTATATTCACCAACTTCTAATGTATTGGTTCATTGAAGGATACCAACGCCATCCTCTGTAGTACTAGCCCCAATTGTAATCCCAGCATCAAAATTTTCACCAGTGATCTGTTTAATTTTTCATGTTCGGTTAGTGATTGGCTTACCAGACGAAGATACGGCATAATACTTTTCCTGAGTGTCGGTAGTACTAGACACAGTATAATGAGTGTAAACATGTGGATCGCCAACTATATGTCCGGGTTCTTTAATAATATTCAATGTAACATCTAAAGAATTAATCTTGCCACTATTAGTAGACACGGTAAAATCATACTGACCAATATCTAATTCTTTGACTCATGAAAGATCACCAGTTTGCGGATTAATCGTAATTTGGTCCTCACCATAAGAATTTTTATAAGTATCGCTGATAGAAAACTCTATATCATTTGGTTTACTACCTTCAATGGAATAGTGTTCAGTTACTGGTTGACTATAAATTTCAGTAATTTCTGGATTACCTTCAACGTATGCGTGTTTTTTATGGAAGATTGCATATCCAATACCAATACCGGCACCGGCGGTAATTACGGATGCCCCAATAATTGCGCTAGCTATTTTAATTCTTTTATTTCTTGTAATATTAGTAGATTTCTTTTTCATATTTGCACCCCATTATGACATAAATTATACGCGATAAATACTACAGATACTATGGTATAATAATATAATCAAGGAGTGTATTATGAGTAAAGTCAAAAGTTTAGCTAGTTACACAAAGAAGAGAAGAATCATCATTGGATGTTCTGTCGCCGGTACAGCCGTCATTATGGCTGGTGCAGGTGTTGGTATTGGATATGCCGTTTTCCACAAACAACAAATATATATTGAAGGTAATCCTGAGATTACAGAATTTTATAGTGAACCAAAAATGGAACATTATTCAATTGAAGGTAATGCTCATTCAAACATAAAATTTTTAATTGATAATAATTATGACGAAAAAATTACGATTGATGCTTTAACTGGTAACCTTACATGACATAAAGAATTAAACCCCGGTGATTATAAATTTAAAGTATCTACTGATGATAAAAATATTAAACCTTTAGATGTTACC
>JAISKE010000104.1 GCA_031261045.1 Mycoplasmataceae bacterium
GTTAAATCTTTTAATAATTGACAAATAGCTTTGGTTCCGTGTTGAAAGTTGGCAAATTCAAATACGCCAGCCGGACCATTTCAAAATACAGCCCCAGCACCTTTTAAAGATTGAGCAAAGGAAACGACAGTGTCAGGACCAATATCTAATCCCATAACACCATTCAATCCTTCAGATGCTTTGCGATAAATCGGTTGAACATCTGCAAATTCTACAGCACAATAAAAGTCTTGACTCAAAATAATTTTATTACCAGCTTGTTCTAATAATCTTTTAGCTTCAGGCAACATTTCTTCCTCTAATAATGAAGTACCAATGTCCATTCCTTGAGCTTTCTTAAAAGTGTAAGCCATCCCACCGCAAATTAAAATCTTGTCAGCGATAGTTAATAAGTTATTAATAACTTTTAATTTATCACTAACCTTAGCACCGCCCAGAATAGCGATAACTGGTTTCTTTGGATTGTTAGTAATTCGGGATAAGTTAGTTAGCTCTTCCTGAATTAAGAATCCTATACACGATTCTTCAATGTTAGAAGCGATTCCAACATTGCTGGCATGTTTACGGTGTGCAGTGCCGAAGGCATCATTTACAAACACATTTGCGAGATCAGCTCATTCTTTCCCTAAATCCATATTACATTTAGACTCTAATTTAACTGCTTCACCTTTTTCGTTAACATCATTGTATCGTGTATTTTGTAGAAGAATAATTTGTTGTGGTTCTAAAGCTCGAACGGCATCTTGAACGATTGGCCCACGACTAGCGTCTATGAACTTAACGGAGTTATTTGGCAATAAATTTTGAAGTTCATAGGCCACCGGTTGTAAAGATTTTTTTCCAGATTTAATGTCATCTAACGTTTTAATGCGTGACAAATGACTTAACAAAATAATTTTACAGTTTTGTTCAAGCAAGTATTTAATGGTTGGTAGAGCTGCTTGAATTCGTTTATTACTAACAACTTTTCCATCTTTAATTGGAACATTGAAGTCTACTCTAACAATTACGTGCTTGTCTTTTAAATCGACATCATGTAAAGTTTTCTTGTTCAAGATACTTTGCATAGTAATTACTTAAGGTTGGCGAAATAAATAGTGGTTCTTACTAACTGATTAACGTATGAAGATTCATTATCATATCAAGTTGATACGTGATAGATTTTATTTTTACCAGTGTCGATGAAGTTAGTTAATAATGGATCGAAAATTGAACCATGAGTTTCACCGACTACATCTACAGAAACAATTCCTTCATCGTTGTAACCAAGTGTATCGCTTGTAGCTTTTTTAATTGCGGCATTGATTTGATCAACCGTTGGGGATTTGTTTAATAACAGGTGAAGATCAACTAATGAACCAGTAATGGTTGGCACACGGTTAGAGACACCATGAAGTTTACCTTTTAACGCCGGAATAACTAAACCGATTGCTTTAGCAGCACCAGTTGAAGTAGGGATAATACTAGCAACAGCGGCACGTGCTCTTCGTAAATCACTATGTGGAGCATCTTGTAATCTTTGATCAGCGGTATAAGCATGAGTCGTAATCATGTATCCACCTTCAATTCCAAAAGCATGATGCAAAACATCGACTACGGGAGCCAAAGCATTAGTGGTACAAGATGCGCCAGAAATCACGGTATCATGTTTCTTTAAAATTTTATGGTTGACGCCATAAACAATTGTTGGTACGCCTTCGCCTTTAGCAGGAGCAGAGATGATAACTCGCTTCGCACCAGCGGTGATGTGCTTAGCAGCGCCCTCTTTATCAACGAATCTGCCAGTTGATTCAATCACGATATCAACTTTTAATTTTGCTCATGGTAATTGAGCTGGTTCTTTTTCAGCGAAGACAGGTATTTTTTTACCATTAATGATTAAATCATTAGTAGTTGCTTTTATTTCTCCTGGCATCGTGCCGTGAGCAGAGTCATATTTTAACAAGTGAGCTAAAGTAGCAGCACTAGTTAAATCATTGATTCCGATAATTTCAACTTTAGGGTTTTTAACAAGTTCTCTGAAGACTAATCTTCCAATTCGGCCAAAGCCATTTATTGCAATTCTAGTTGCCATATATTTCTCCTAAATATTTGTTTGGTTTATTATACACATTTTATGAATATAGAGCTTATTATTAATATAATAAATCATGTCATTTAATGTATTGGGTGTATTGATTTTATTAGTATTAGTTTGAATAGCTTATCCATTTTTAGATCGTGTACCTAGATTTAAAAAATTTATGTCTAAATGATATTTTTGAACTATTTTCGCAAGCGTTTTCTTTGTTTACAATCTTACTCTATATATCGATTACGTCTGAATTCATGGATTGTTTGGTAGTTATGGTCCTGGGTCTGTAAATCCAAATAATGATTATTCAAATGATTGATCGACAATTTTCTCTGATGTCGCTTTTTTGGCGATGTGTGGGTTCGCCACCATGTTTTTACCATTGATGATTATCTTTAATCCAACTAAAAAATTAGCCAGTTATATCGCTCCAGTTACTTTATGTGCTGGACCGCTAATGCTGATAGCAGATATGATTGGTGGACATACATTGTATGATTTAACTGGAATTGGTGGACATTATACATTTTTAGGGATTATCTGAAATCATATGGGTACAGTATTAAGACACTTACTACTTTCGATTATTAGTTACATGATTTTATTTAATACCCCTAAATACAATTTACGTGGAGAAAAATGATATCAAAATGATGTTTGTGGTATTGCAACTACTTGGGTTAGCTATAATGCTTACACATTAATAGTTACAGGTATTTTATATGCAACCCCAGGCACTAAATCGAGAGCCGGTTACGGAGTGAATGGATTATTTCCACGAGATTGGGAACCTAACACTGGAACTTACGGATTTTGCGGGCAAAAAGTTCATGATCTTTACCCACTTGGGCCAATTGTGTTGTGGCTATTAATTGCTGGAGCAATAACCTGTCTCTGGTTAATTTTTAACAAAGTTAAAACTTACAAGAGTTTTACTTATACACCACCAGATTATTGGTACATTAAAAATTTAGGTGGTCCTAAACATAAATGATGACAGTGATAATTACATTTGATCAGTGGCGGTAATGCCTAATAATTCTAAACCGTTTTTAATTACTTGTTTAACAGCAAGCGCTAATTGTAATCTTTGCTCGGTTAACGGCAAATTAGTTTCGTCAATAACTTTGTTATTAGCATAATATGAGTGAAAAGATTTAGCTAAGTTAGTTAAATATAACGGCATTTTGTGAACCTCATAATTGGTAGCAATCATTTCCACAACATGCTTATAATATTGCAACATATTAATCAAATCAAGTTCGCCTTTATTAGTTAATAAATCATAATCTTTTGGCCACGCATAAGTATGTGCTTTCTTTTTCAGTTGGTTGATTCGAGCATGAGCGTATTGAACATAGTAAAGTGGGTTATCCGAACTTTTGCTAGTAGCTTTATCAACATCAATTTCTAAATGTGTAGATAAAGCTTGACTAACTAGATATCAACGAGCCGCATCTTTACCCACGGTATCCAATAAATCTTGGAGCGTTAAAGAAACCCCACTTCGTTTAGACATCTTAAATTCTTCACCATTTTTTACTAAACGAACCATTTGCATGATTAAAACTACCAACTCATCTTTTTTATGACCCAATAACTGGATGGCGATGGACATACGGTCAGCATAACTCTTATGATCGCTACCTCAGATATTGAAAATACGGTTATAACCTCTTGACAATTTAATATTATGATATGCAATATCTGGCATGAAATAAGTATAAGTACCAT
>JAISKE010000093.1 GCA_031261045.1 Mycoplasmataceae bacterium
CCAATTAATCTTAAGAAAACTAATATTGATTTTATGGCTTGTAGCGGGCACAAAATGTTGGCGGGTACTGGAATTGGTTTGTGTTATATTAAACACAACTACCTTGATTGATTAAAACCAATTCGTCTCGGTGGTGGTATGAATAACAATGTAACTTGTAATTCATTTACCTTTGCAGCGTCGCCTGATAAATATGAAGGTGGTACACCACACACGGCTGGCATTGTGTCTTGAGGAGCAGCAATTGATTATTTGAATGCCTATGGCTGAAGTAATATTCGTAAACGTGAAATTGAATTAAAAAAATATATCAATAAAGAATTTGTAAAGCTTCGTAATGTAGATTATTTTAATGCATTTGCTAAATATCCCATTGCTATTTTTAACATTAAAGGCATCCACTCACAAGACTTTGCTACTTATCTAGGACACAATAAAATTATTGTTCGTAGTGGTTTATCATGTGCTAAGCTAGCTAAAAACATGATAAATCAAGAAGGCGTTGTTAGGGCTTCGTTCTATATCTACAACGACAAACATGATGTTGATGTTCTAATTAAAGCTATTAAAAATTTTAAGAAGGGAGATGAATTAAAATATGTCGTCTAATGAATTAGATCTTCGTCGAGAAATAATTATGGATCACTATGAAAATCCATCTGCTAAGGTTGAAGATAATACAAAATTTTCTATAGAATATAAAAGTGCTAATAATGATTCACCATCGTGTATTGATAACTTAACGGCTTATGTCAAAATTAAAAATAACAAAATTAATGATATTCGTTTTAGTGGTATCGGTTGCGCAATCGCTACTTCATCCACTGATATTATGTCAAATTATCTAATCGGTAAAGATATTAAAACTGCCAATAAAATCATCACCAATTATTTAGGAATGCTTGATGGTAATAAATATGATAAAAAATTATTACAAGACCTGTTTGTATTTGAAAATTTGAATAAGCAACTTAACCGTATTAAATGTGGCAAAGTCGGCATTCAAGCCATTCAAATGGCAATTTCTAAAAATAAAGAAGTTTTTTAGAGATTTCGCTGCTATTTATATAGTAGGGAGGTTAATTATGAAAACTTATAAGGTTGATATCGTTATAGATGTTAAGAAACTTTTAACTAAAACTGTAGAAGCAGATAGTGATGTAGCTGCAACTATTAAAGCGTTAACATTGTCGTTAAGTGGCGAACGAACAATAACTAATAAACTAACGGCTAATACAAAATAATATTATGTTAAACATTTTCACCATGGTCTCTTAATCATTTGAGAGCCATTTGTTTAGTCTCTTCGTCCAAAACTAATTTACTGCGTTCTTCGGCTTCAAAATGTTTCATTCATTCACTAGCCGTCATGTTCTTTTCCATAAAATTTATTATAGTGAACAACACCATTAATTTTTAAAATAGATTATTATTAATATATTAATATGATTAAGAAAAATCAATTAAAAAGTGAATACCAATACGGATTTAGTGATACTAATACTTCTACGGTTTCACTTGAAAAAGGTTTATCTGAGAATGTGATTCGTAAAATATCTAAAATAAAAAGCGAACCAAAGTGAATGTTAGATATTCGATTAAAAGCATATAAAGCATTTAAACAAATACCAAACCCTAAATGGGGACCAAATCTAAGCTTTATTGATTTTAATGATTACATTTATTATGCTTCACCCGTGAGAACAAATCCCAAGTGAAATGAAGTCCCTGATAAAATTAAACAAACTTTTAAAAAATTAAATGTGGCTGAGGAAGATGCAAAATTTCTTTCTGGTGTTAATAATCAATATGACTCTGAATCTATTTATCACAAAGTGATACAAGAATTAAAAGATAAAAAAGTTATCTTTACCAACATCGAAACTGCCATTGTTGAACACCCCGAATTAGTAAAGAAGTATTTTGGTAAACTTGTCCCATACAACGATAACAAATATGCCGCTTTAAATACAGCCGTTTGATCTGGAGGGTCATTTATTTACGTCCCTAAAGGTGTAAAGTTAGATAAACCATTACAAGCATATTTTAGAATTAATACTAAATCAGTCGGGCAATTTGAAAGAACTCTCATCATCGTAGATGATGATGCGAAAGTACATTATGTGGAAGGATGCACCGCACCAATCTATGATAAAAACAATTTGCATGCTGCCGTGGTCGAGGTATTTGTAAATAAAAATGCTAAAGCTAGATATTCAACAATCCAAAATTGATCTGATAATGTTTTAAATCTTGTAACTAAACGTTGTCTTTGTGAAGAAAATGCCATTATGGAATGAATCGATGGTAATTTAGGCAGCAAATTAAATATGAAATATCCTGCCACAATACTAAAGGGTGATAATTCTTCTGCTCGATGTATTTCTATTGCCGTAGCACACAGAGGTGTTGTTCAAGACGCCGGTGCGAAGATGATCCATGTCGGTAAAAATACACGTAGTCAAATTATTTCTAAGTCCATCGCACATTCCGGTGGTAATGCTACCTATAGAGGTTTGGTTAACATCACCAAATCAGCCGTTAACAGTTCTTCTGAAGTTACTTGTGATACTTTGATTTTAGATAATATTTCCAAA
>JAISKE010000054.1 GCA_031261045.1 Mycoplasmataceae bacterium
AATCTTAAACCAACATTCTTTAGAATGATTTCAAGATCGATGTCTTTAACTTTCTTAGTTGCTTGGTCAATGGTTTCCACTTCCATTTGTTTAAAGTATTTCTTCGCAGATTTAATTAATGTTTCCACTTTACTTGCGTCTAAACCTAACTCTAATGAAATTTCTTTAGTTGGTGTTTTATCAAATACGAATTGTACCAATTTCTCTTTAGCGATTTGGCGCATCGCTAATCCTAAGTGGATTTCCATGATCTGACCGATGTTCATACGACTTGGAACACCAAGCGGATTTAACATAATATCAATTGGCGTGCCATCTTCTAAGTGTGGCATGTCTTGAACCGGAACTACAATAGATACAATTCCCTTGTTTCCATGACGTCCAGCCATTTTATCACCGATTTGGATTTTACGTTTTTGAGCGATGTAAACTTTTACTACCTCTGTCTCGTCATCCTTCACAGTAGAGTCGTTATCACGACGATAGAAGTGTTCTACCTTCGCGACAATACCACCAGCTCCGTGAGGAACTTTTAAAGAAGTCTCACGAATGTTTTTCGCTTTATTAGAGAACAAAGCTTGTCATAATTTCTCTTCACCAGAGTTATCAGTTTGTGCTTTTGGAGTGACTTTACCAACTAGGATATCACCTTCTCTAACTTCGGCACCAACCATGATAACGCCGTCTTCATCTAAGAATCGCTTAGCATCTTCCGATACGTTTGGTAAATCACGGGTAATTTCTTCACTACCTAATTTGTTACCGGTGCCAGTATCTTCCATACAACGACAAATGTGTTCTTCAATACTAATTGAAGTGTAGGCATCGTCTTGCACTAACCTTTCAGATACAATAATTGCATCCTCGAAGTTATAACCGTTTCAAGTTGTGAAAGCAACTAGTGGGTTTCGTCCTAAAGCTAATTCACCATTATGCATGGCTGGTCCATCAGTTAAGGTATCACCAACTTTAACTTTGTCACCGACTTTAACGATTGGCGTTTGGTTAACACAAGTACCTTGGTTAGATTTACGATACTTAATTAATTTGTAAGTTTCTTTTTTCCCATCAGTATCTTCGATAACTACTTTAGTACCGTCAACATCAATAACTTCACCTGATGATTTGCTGATAACAGCCATACCAGAGTCATGCGCAATTTTATATTCGGTACCAGTACCTACAATTGGAGCGTATGGTTTTAGTAAAGGAACGGCTTGACGTTGCATATTGGCACCCATTAAAGCACGAGTGGTATCATCGTGTTCTAGGAATGGAATTGCACCAGCGGCCACCGACACAACTTGACGTGGCGAAATTTCAATGTAGTTAACTTTGTTAGCATCAAACATTTCTTGGTTAGAACGATATCTTCCCAATACTTTGTGATTAGCGTCACCAATTAATTTATTGTTTGCGTCACGTTTTGCAGTGGATTCACAAATAATGTATTCGTCCTCACGAAGTGAAGTCATTCATTCTACTTCTTTAGTAATCACGCCATTTTTAACAACGTAGTATGGAGTTTCTAAAAAACCATCGGGATTAACTTTAGTGAAAGCCGCAAGAGACATAATCAATCCGATGTTCATACCTTCAGGTGTTTCAATTGGACAGATACGACCATAGTGAGAATAGTGAACATCACGAATATCCAAGTTTGGATCTTCACGAGAAATACCACCATCTCCCATTGCAGAGATACGTCGTTTGTTAGTTAATTCAGATAAAGGATTTTGTTGATCAATGAATTGGGTTAATTGATAAGAGTTAAAGAAATTCTTAACGGCAAGTTTAAGCGCATTAGTGTTTACAATTGACTTCACAGTTGTACGCGCCGCAATTTTTGCTTTTTGTTCATCGTTAGCTGTTGGAATCGAAATAGAAGACAATTTATCCTTAATGTGTTTCTCTACACGTGCCATACCAGCTTGTAGTTTATTTTTAAGTTGTTCAACAATCAAACGGATACGCTTGTTACCTAAGTGGTCAATGTCGTCAATTTGGCCAATACCGTGAGGTAAACCTACGGTGTAAGAAATTGTAGAAATGAAATCAACTAAAGTTAAAGCGTGAGATTTGTTGTTTTCGTGTGGCCCAATAATTGAAGTGGTAAATTCTTGTTTTTCATTATCAGTATAAACTAAGATTGTTTCTAAAGTTGTTGGTTGACCTTTTAGAACATTAGCAACGGCATTAATTTTAATCTTGTGAATATTTAATTCATCATGAGAGATGGCATCTTTAATTGCATCTAATTCTGGTTTTAAAATTAAGGTGCTCTTGGTTAACAAGGTTTTACCTTGCTTAGTAATTAAATCCTCAGCAAGAATTCGTTTATACAATCTTTCAGAGATACGTAACTTACGTTGAATTTTATAACGTCCAGCAGAAGTTAAATCGTATTGACGAGTGTCCATGAAATGTTTAGCAAGAATGTCTTGGTGACAAATTGGGTTACGATCAGTCGCATTAATTTCCGCAGCTTTAGTAGAAATCTTTAATTCACGGATTAAGTCTTTGGCAGCTTTTTCAGTGATGATGACATCTAGCAAACCACGAAGTTTTTGTTCTTGTGTTTCAAGTTTATCTAAGATAACATAAACCGGTTTTGATAGTTTTTCTTTTTGTGCATTTAATTCTTCACGAGCTTTACCACTAGCTTTATTAATTTGATTTGTTAGTTCTTCTAATTGGTTAGAAATTTCACCGTACATGGTTTCATATTCTGCACGAGTTTTCTTCACAGATTCTTCGTCGTGAACATATTCAAATACAACTTTCTTAAGTTTGTTGTCAATTGGTGAACCACGATCGGCAGTTTTACCTTTAGCAACATCATCAGCTGTTTTACGAATGGCACGAATATCTTCAGTATCTAGAATGTTTTGGTGATTGTAAATCTTATCGCTGAACAATGTGTTTAGAATGAAATAGTCGTCTTTAAAAATCTCACGAATTTCATCTTGAGTTAAACCTAACGCTTTTAATAACTGCGTAGCAGGAAAGGTTGGTGCAGAGTCACCTAGAGAGTTTCGCATAACTACTTCCACAGTTGAACCAACATTCGTACTCTTAGTTTGGTCTTCTAACTTAACAGAAGTGTTTTGGTTAATTTTAAAATTGATTAAAGTACCACGAGCGGGAAGCACTTCACAAATATAACCTTCATTAACTTTTTTCTTAGAGTTTAATTTAATTGCCGCACTGTTTAGAGCATAAACACCAGGCGATCTTACGATTTGACTAATAACGAATTTCTCAATACCGTTAACAATGAAAGTACCTTTGTCAGTCATCATTGGTAATCAAGCAAATAAGATACCGTCAGACTTACCGTCTTTGCCTTTTTTCGCACGACTTACTTCGCCAGTTTCGTTATTTACTAACTGTAAATCAACGTACAATGGTCTTTCATAAGTTTCCCCAGCATAACGCGCTTCTTCTTCAGATTTAACTGGAGATGCTAGCTTTAAACTAACGTATTGTACTTCGTACTTACTCTTGGGATGCTTTACTGGGAAGTAAGCTTTGATCAACGATTCGATTTCATCTTTTAAGTGATCGTTATAGTTGGTCTTTTGGATCGCTAATAAATCCGGCTCCTCAAAATCGATATCGATCTTGGCATAATCTCTACGGCTTACTAAGTTGGAGTACTTGTGGTCGTAGAAGTTGTTTTTATTGTCGCTCATAATTGTGTATAGTCCTATTAGTGTTTGTCGTAGACGGCAAAACACTTCTTGTAATATATTTTTCTATAGATAGAAGCAAGATTATAGCAATTTATTAAAAATTATTTAAATAATTTAATTATTTATATACAATATATACCAATCTAAAGAAATGGAAGTGAACATTTAATGTCAAAAATAGTAGTAAAAAATGGTGAAGTAAACGAAGCTTTAAAAAAGTTTACGCGGATTACAGCGGAAACACGAAGATCTAGCAAACGCCATGAATATTACTTGCGTCCAGGCCTTAGAGCGAAAGAAAAATCTAAAGAAGCCCGTAAGTTTCAAAAGAAACATTATTAACATTCACCTTGAGCAATCAAGGTTTTTATTTGTGGTTAGTTAAAAATTTAACATCTTTGACATAGGGATGTAATTCCGTCATTAATACTTCTTTGACCCCTTGATCAAAGGTAACACTAAATGAAGCACAACCCACGCAAGCACCAGTAATATTTAAAGTGACAATGCCATTTTCAAAACTTACAAATGATAAATCGCCACCATCATTATTAATTCAAACCCGTAGGGTTTCGATGGTGTCTTTAATTTGTTTTAATATCTGTTCATGGGTTAAAGTTTGAGACATGCTAACATTATAATATAATTTGGAAATAGAGAGGGTAACGTGATTGATAAAAATAAGATATTTAAATGTCAAGTATTACAAATAAAACCGACGTTTGCCATCGTAAATTACCATGGTAACACGGGTATTTGTCATATTTCTGAAATTAGCGATTACCACATCACTGACATCCATAAATTTTTAACTGTGGGTGAGACATATGACTTCCTTTTAATCGACGCTGACGAAGTTAACCACAAGTACAAATTTTCCTTCAAACGACTCCGACCGAAGTTAATTAAACATCATTCTGCCATCATTGATTCGCTAGAAGGATTTGATAATTTACTAAAAAATACTTTAGAATTAGCACGTAAATAAATAATGCGCCCTTAGCTCAATTGAATAGAGCGCCTGGCTTCGGACCAGGAGGTTAGGGGTTTGAGTCCCTTAGGGCGCGCCAGATAAATTAACCCGTCGTCAAGACGGGTTAATTTTATCTAAGCAGACCATCAAGTTATATTTGGATATTCATATGGAAATAAACTAAACCCATCACCGCGTTCGTTAAAATCCTCAGAATTTACAAAGACTACATCGCCATAATTGGCCTTATCTAAATAAACATCACATATTGGTATATTAGATCATAGAAAGGTATCACTACTTTTTTTATTAGGTCAAATTTCGTAAGTCTCCTCAGTAATTAAACCGTCTTTAAAAGAAATCATTATATAATCCCCGGAATTTCAACCACCACCACCTGTACCATCATTAATAAATGTAATTTTGAAACTGAATTTTTCAGTTTCAATTTTAACTTTGGGTTGCGGTTCATACGTACTTTCAATAGAATATTCATATAAAAAACCATTTATCAAGTTTTGAGTTTTCACATTAAATGTAATGTAATCTTTAACGGCCTGACTATCTTTTGCATCACTGAAATCTTTTTGATCAGTATGGATTAGAGGGTGTTTAGATAGGTAATTATTTATATTTTCCTTAGTTAATTCTAATGTTTGGCTTTTGTTGCAAGAAGTAAGTGTTACCATTGATATACATGAACCAATAGTTATAGTGAGGGACAAAAGTCCTAATTGAAACGATTTTATTTTCATAGTTTTTTGGATTTATAACACATATTCATACATGTTATAATTTTTCCTAACGTAAAAATTATGCGTGAATATAGAACATCATGCGCGCAACCCAATATTTCGATTGTGTAGTGGCCAAAATAAAATAGCCCTTCTTGACGATGGGTTGTTTTTGTTTATAAATGACTAATAATAGTATATAGTAATGTATAGATGTTATAGGGACACAAAAGTATGTATTACAGTAGAGGAAATTATGAAGCATTTGCTAAACCATATCCTTCCAATCAACCAATGAAGAAATCCGCCCATATTATCGGTGGCGGATTAAGTGGATTAGCCACTGCTGCTTTCTTAATTAGAGATGGTAAAATGGATGGTAGTCGCATTACTGTTTATGAAGAATTAAATATTCTAGGTGGTGCTTGTGATGGCCGAAATGACCCAGATCGTGGTTTCATTATTCGTGGTGGACGTGAAATGGAATCACATTACGAGTGCTTATGAGATTTATTTAAATCCATCCCTTCACTTATAAATAAAGACAACTCCATCCTAGACGACTTTTATCAGATTAACAAATTTGATCCAAACATTAGTTTATGCCGTTCCATACAGAAACAAGGCAGCGAACCAGCCGATGATGGTAAATTACACTTAAACAAGAAAGCCTTGAAGCAACTAACCAAGTTGATTTGTACAACTGAAGATCATTTAGAAGATGTGAAAATTAATGATGTGTGAGATAAAAATATTTTTGATTCTACTTTTTGAATGTACTGAAGAACGATGTTTGCCTTTGAAGAGTGACACAGCGCTTTAGAGTTACGTCGATATATTTTAAGATTCATTCACGACTTTCATGGTATGCATGATTTCTCAGTAGTCAAGTTCTCTAAGTATAATCAGTATGAATCTTTTATCCAACCTATTATTAAATATCTTGAAAAGCAAGGCGTGAAGTTTATATTGGACGCAACTGTTAATAATGTTAAATTCCAAATTACTGATGAAGCTAAGACTGCTAAAGTAATTGAAGCCACCATCGGCGGTAAGAAGAAGACAATTAATTTAACTAAAGATGATTTGGTGTTTATTACGAATGGTAGTTGTACGCAAAATTCTTCTTTAGGTTCATATTCTACTCTTGACGTATTAAATACTAAACCCGGTTCTATTTGAGAAATGTGAAAAAATATTGCTAAACAATCACCAGATTTTGGTAATCCTGATGTATATTGCACCAACATAGAAGCTACTAAATGAGAGTCCGCGACCGCCATCATTCGTAGTCCTAAAATTATGAGTTACATTGAAAAAATATGTAAACGACCGGTGATCAACCCTGAGCATAAAGGCGCAAGTGGTGGTATTGTAACCGTTAGAGATTCCAATTGATTAATGAGTTTCTCTTGTAACCGTCAACCACACTTTCAACTACAACCAAATGATACTGCAGAAGTCTGAATTTATGGTTTATTCCCAAACAAACCTGGTGATTATATAAAGAAACCAATGCAGGCTTGTACTGGTAAAGAAATAGTTCAAGAATGAATGTATCATATTGGTGTACCAACTAATCAAATCGAAGCTCTTTCTGATAAGAAAAACGTAAATGTGGTCCCTTGCATGATGCCATACATTACCGCTTTCTTTATGCCACGGAAAAATAGTGACCGTCCTCGTGTAGTGCCTAATAAAGCGGTGAACTTTGCTTTCATTGGTGAGTTTGCAGAGACCGAAAGAGATTGTATTTTTACCATTGAATATGCTGCTCGTACAGCCATGGAAGCGGTTTATCAATTATTAAACGTTAATCGCGGTATTCCTGAAGTGTATGCTTCATGTTATGACATTAGGTGCCTATTGCGAGGTACTAAAGTTTTGCTTAATGGAAACACCATTCAAGATTCAGACCTCCCTTGGGTTGGCAAAAAACTAATCAAACGTATTTGTAAAAAGAATCTAGTAATTAATAAAATCTTAAAAGATGCTAAATTAATTTAATTATTTGGAAGTGTACCTAAGATTGGGCCCTCTTAAATTGAATTCTTCGTTATTAACCAATGTTCGTATACGTTCCATTAAACGCTTAGCAATCTCGGGGCTTTTAGTAATGTAATTAATCTTTTTCTCATAGTCATTTAAGTTCTTGTTCGATGTAAAGAAAGTTGGTTTTTGATGATTCATACGATAGTTTAGGATAACCATTAAAAAGTTGCTATAAAACCACGCACCCTCCACTTCAGTATCGACATCGTCTAAGAACAAAACATCTGCATTTTTAAGTTTTTCAATCAATTCTTCATTATCGCCTTGGTTCTCTTTGTTAAAACCATTCTTAATTTTGTAGCTTAAGTCTTGAATGACAATAAATGCTACGCTATTACCTCGCAGTGCAAGTTCATTTGCTAAAGCTACCATCGTAAATGTTTTGCCAACACCAACGTTACCATAAACATATACACCATGTTGAATCTTTTCTTGCGTTTTCATACTTCCAAACATTTGCAGAAGCTTCGCTTTAGTTGGGTCTACTGCGTTACCAAATGATTTAGTGTCTAATAATCTAGCAAATCATTCTTTGGGGAAGTCTTGGTATACATAATTAGATCTAATTTGACGAATCTTGCTCATTTTATCACAAGGTACACTAACTTCTTGGAGTGTGCCATCTTCATCCCTAATTAATTTAGTATGGTAGCCGTTGGTTTGTGAACAAACATCTGGAGTGGCGTCACAAGATTCTTGTTGCTCCACCATAATGCGAATTGTCCCCAAATGATCTTTAAATTCTTCGTCAGTTAAATTTAAGGGTTTCACTAGTGGCGAATCTCAATATTTTTTATAAATGTCGGTGTGAATACTTTCAGGATTTTTAACTAATTTAAACTTGTCTTTAATTTCCTTAAAGGTTTTAATATGTTTCTTATCCATATTATTCCTCACACCATTTCACTAATTC
This sequence comes from Mycoplasmataceae bacterium, assembly GCA_031261045.1. The sequence continues at coordinate 8,368 of JAISKE010000054.1, forward strand.
TACTGGTTCAGGTTTTACTTCTGGCGCCTTTTCAACTACGTTGATGTAATGAAAGTGGTTATAGATTTGCTCTAAAGTCTTAAGACCTTTAGCATTAACGGTCTGCGCTACTTTAACAATGTACTTATCATTTAGG
>JAISKE010000063.1 GCA_031261045.1 Mycoplasmataceae bacterium
GTGGTTTAATGAAAAATACTACTAGAGAAATGGTGGGGCGCCATATTTCTTCTTCTCAACAAGGAGGTAACTAATGAACACATTTAAGTTACGTTACCGACTTGATAAGTTTAAATATAGCAACAAACGTAAATCTGGTACCAAGAGTATTTTATTTTCTATTTTAGCGATCATTGTATCCTTATTTATTGCTTTAATAATTACCTGTGTTATTTATCAAAAAGCTTCATTATTCACAGGAGTCATTAAATATATTTTTATTACACCGTTCACTGGTTCCACTTATAGCGACACCATCAGCACCATTAGTATCTTTGCAGTTGCGGCTGTCGCTTTCTTAGTGGCATCAAAAGCGGGATTATTTAATATTGGTATTTCTGGTCAAATGATGTTTGGCGGTGTGGTGGCAACCATTATTGCACCACACGTAGTTGGGATTCCGGATGGATTGTGTCAAATATTCTTATTAATCATGTGCGTTTTAGGTGCAACTTTCATAGCAAGCATTATTGGAGTTCTCAAAGCTTTCATTAATGTGAACGAAGTGGTATCAAGTATTATGTTTAACTGGATTATCTACTTCGTAGGAATTATGTTGTTAGTTAAATTCGGCCCTGTAACATCTGGCGCCACAGTGACCAATGCATTAGCTACAATTTCTCCACACCTTGTCATGCAAATGTCTCTCAATGGTATTTATGTGGCTTGACTACCATTATTGATTATGGCAATCTTAGTCATTGCAGTTGTAATTGTATTATTAAATTACACCACAGCGGGCAAGAAAATTATTAACACTGGTATGTCACCAACCGCTGCTCAATATGCTGGTTACTCTTCTAAATTAAACCAAATCATGGCCATGTTGATTTCTGGGATTATTGCTGGTGTACTAGGTATGATGGTTTATTTAGGTAAGGATAGTACGATGCCCGCTACCGTGGCCGCTAAAGCTATTCCCACTCAAGGGTTTACCGGAATTTCTGTTGGTTTAATTGCGATGTCTAACCCCTGAGCTGTGTTACCAATTTCTACTTTCTTTGGCATGATTGATTCATCTAAAGCTGCCTTCTCGGTTTACTTGAATGTTGATCCATCCATTACTGATATGATCTTTGGTATTGTCGTTTATGGTGCAGCGGTTATTAGTATTTTCTATTTCTTAATACCTTATAAGTGATATCTTCGAGTCGTTAAAGGTAAAGCCTATGCTAATTCATACGACACCTATCATAGTTATGTTGCTAAAAATATCGATACCGTTTCTGGTTTAATCTTCCACTTAAATAAAATTGAACGTGATATTAAACTCGAAGCTAAGATTAAGCGAGAATTAAATACAAAGAAGAATAACCACGCTGCTAAAACTAAACTATTAATGGAATTAAAAAATGTTGTTCAAAACCAAAAAGATAATATTGTCAATTCTCTAGAATCATTTGCTATTTACAATATTAATATTAAAGAATGCAATAGCATCCAGCACATTAGAGCAATTGAGAAAAAGATTTATCTTAAATATCAATACTTCAAGGAAGTTGATTATCAAAATTTTGCTAAAAAGATTCGTGACAATCAACTAAAGTTCAAAACAAAGGATGATGTTGTTAATGCTACTAAAGCTAAACAAAACTATGAAGCAATGGTTCTAAAGTCTGAAGCTAGAATTCGAAAATTAGTTCCAAGCAAGGAGAAATCATGGTAGATTTGGGTTTACTCTTTAATTTCTTCTTCATGTTTGGCGCCATCTTATTAGCTGGAGCCTTATCGGGCTATTTATCTGAACGTGTGGGAATTGTTAATATTGGTATCGACGGTATGATGTGTATGGGTGCGATCTTCTTTGGGATATATTCTGCACCATTATTAAAAATGTCTAATGTCGGTCCAGGAATGTTAGTTTTTCCATTAATTTTCACCATGATAAGTACGATGATTATGGGTCTCCTCCATGCCTTTGCAACCATTAAATTAAGGGCTAACCATATTATTTCCGGTACGGCAATCAATATGATTGGTTTAGCATTAGCTACTTTCTTAAACAACCCATTAGCACGATTGTTGGACGGTGGAGCAACAAGATTAATCTCTGGGTTTGGTAGTTACGGATATTTAGGTGGGGGAATTTATTTATCATCCATCACGATGTTTATATTAGTAGCCATTATTGCTGTAGCGATCTATGTCTTTATGCATTACACTAAAACAGGCTTAAGATATCGTACGGTTGGTGAAAACCCTAATGCAGTGGATGCACAAGGTATTAGTGTAATTAAATACCAATGGATCGGAGTGTTACTTTCTTCTGCTCTAGCAGGACTAGCAGGGGCCATCTTCTTATTTAATGTTCAAACCTTTGGTGGTAACACTGCCGGATTAGGTTTCTTAGCTTTAGCGATTATGGTAGCTGGCGCTTGAACAGTCGAATGAATTTCTGTCATTTCTGTTTGTTTTGCATTATTAACTGCTCTATCCAACACAACTATCTTACCAAACATCGGTATTCCTAAAGAAGTTACGTTCGCAATTCCATACATCGTTACAATTGTTGTATTATTAGCATTCTCAAAACGTTCACTCGCCCCAGCTCACGATGGTATTCCATTTGATAAAACCAAGCGGTAGCTGATCTTTTTTTAAAATAAAGAAGTTTTTTGGAGATTTCGTTGCTATTTATAAGGTGAAGGGAGGTATTTCAAATATGCCCCAGAACCAAGAAGAAATCAAATTAAACGTTTTAGAAGCGAAGCTTAACCAAAAATTAGTTGGCGAAGTGCTTCGGTGTTCTATAATGAAAGATATGATAGTTAAGCCTAAAAGAATGACCGTACAAGATCTAGCAAATCTTATTTTACCTAGACTTGATCGTATAGAGACAAGACTTGATGCCATTGATCGTCGTTTAGATAACATCGTTCAACTAAACAACTTAAGAGAATAAACACTAAAGGTGGTTATATAATAATGCTCATTCATGAATGGTGAGAATCGTTTTTATAATTTGTCCATAGTTTGAGTGATTTTATTATCATTGTTAGCTTTCTTAATTGGTTTTATTGTTGGTGTATCAACTAAGAGCTTTAATATTGAATTCGCCATTCTTCTAGGATTTCCATTTCCAATTGCTGCCGTTTGTATAGGGAAGTTAATTAATAATTTAATCTTTGCCATTGGAAAAGAAAGAACTAAAAAAGGTAAGATTATGGCTTCTGCTATATTCTTATATTTATTCAAATATCTCATAGTTGTTTTACCTATAATCACAGGTATGGCGATTGACCTAGGATTACACAGTATGGTGTTTGATCCAATTGGATTGGTAATTATTGTCTTAGTTTATGCTCTAACTACAATCATTGTCCAGTTTTATTTTATTCAATATAAGAAAAACTTAAAGAAAGGAGTGGCACAATAACATGAAAGACTGAAAACCTTTATCTTTAAGACCAGAGTTATTTACAATTTTAGTTGTTTTTGTTATTCTTGCCATTGCCGTTATCGTTTACTATAAAAAATTAAAAAAAATACCAGCGAACATTGCACCGCATGGTTATGTTTTAATTATTGAAATCTATATCCAATATGTGCGTAGTTTAGTGGTGGATATTTTAGGCAAGAGATTAGAAAAACTTACGCCTTATTTTGTTTTTTTAATGTCTTATTTATTATTATCTAACACCATCGGTATTTTAGGATTAGCTAACCCAACGGGTTCATTAACGGTTACCTTATCATTTGGATTAGTAATGTTTATCGGAACGTTCGTGATTGGTTTTAGATATCAAAAATTGTCTTATCTAACTCGTTTTTGTGCTTGTGTTAAATCCAAAAAGACGGGAAAACATTATCCGGTGATGATTAATCCTTTAAACATCATTGAAGTTATTACACCTTTAATTTCCATCTCTTTCCGTCTTTGGGGTAATATCTTCGCCGGTGGTGTGGTATTAACTTTATGATTCTATATGACGGGATGGGTCGTAGGATATATTCCAGTACTAGGCGTTTTAAACTTATTAGGTGGATTAACTGCCCCACCACTCCATGGTTATTTCGATTTATTATGTGGTATTATTCAAGCTTTAGTATTCACTCTATTGACGATGGTTTATTGAACCTTAGCAAAAGACCATGGCAGCCACCATCTAGAGACCGAAAATAACATGGTTCCTTCAAAAAAAGAAGTTAAAATTAGTATTAATAATATTTAGGAGATATGTATGACAGAAATTTTAGAACATCTTAACGCAATTGTAGGTGACACTAGTATCAGTGATAGCCTTGGTGCTTACATCGGTGCCGGTATCGCTGCCGTTGGCGGCCTTGGTGCTGGTATCGGTCAAGGTTATGCTGCCGGTAAAGCCTGTGAAGCGATTGCGCGGAATCCAGAAATGGAATCACGTGTTAGAACCATGATGATCGTTGGTGCTGCCATTGCAGAAACCTCAGCGATTTACGCGTTGATCGTAGCGCTATTATTAATTTTCGTAGTTTAGTGATAACGGAAGAAGATGGCAAAACGACAGATAACGAAGTTACTGATTTTTATAAGTAGTGCGCTACTTGTCTTTTTGCCAATAGCTTTATTTGCAACTGGTTGTGCCCCCATTGATAAAACAAGTATCGTCAATGATATCTTCCCCAACCTATGGGTATTCTTAGCTCACTTATTTGCTAGTGTTGTTTTATTAATCATGATTGTTTGATTGGTATGGAAACCAACTAAAGATGCTTTAGAGAAACAAAGACTATATATTCAAAATGAAATTCAACAAGCAGAGAAGGCTCGTAAGGAAGCGTTTGAAAAATTAGCAGAAGCTGAAAAGGCTATTTTAGAAGCGCACACTCACGCAAAAACCATCGTCGGTAATGCTACTAATCAAGCTTATCTTAACAAAGAAAAAATTGAAGGTGAAGGTAAAATCAATGCTAAGCGAATTGTTGACGACGCACAATTAGAAGCCGCTAAATTAGAAACAGCTATTAAAGCTAATAATGAAAAAGAAATTATTGACATTGCTTTTACGGCCGCCGAAGCGTTAATTAAAAAGAACATCACCGATGCAGATAGTAAAAAACAAGTAGCAGAATTAATTAAGAAGATGTCCGCTAAGAAAGATAAGGCATAAGTATGATTAATGGTTTAAGCAATAGTTATGCATTAGTTTTATTTAATATCGGATTGAAGAAAAATAATCTTCAGGGTTATTATGATACCGTTCATGAAATTTTACATGTGTTTGATAAAAACCCCAAGTTAAGTGATATCTTAAACGATACTGCGATAGATAAAGATGATCGCAAGAAATTAATTAATGATTTATTTGAAGGCAAGATTGACCAAGAGATTTTATACTTTCTTTGAACCATTGTTGATTTCAATCGTGCTCGTGAAATTATGAAAATTATTAAAACTTTCTTAGCCATGTGTCAAAGACACTTAGATATTTCTTATGTCTTAGTTACTTCCGCTTACGCTTTGGATAAAAAAGAAATCGAAGATCTAAAAAAGGCTTTATCAAATAATATAAGTTTAGAGAAGATATACATTCATAATCATGTTGATCCTAGCGTGATCGGTGGTTTAAAAATTAAAACCCATTCGATCACCATTGATGACACCATTAGAAATAAATTAAGTCTGATGAAATCCAATGCATACGGATCTAAAGGAGAAGATTAATTCCATTTAAAAACGACGATCTTTTCTCTACCACTATAAAAGCAAAGATCGTGAAATACGCTAATAAATCAATTGAGAGTGAAGAAGGTAAAGTAATTTCTATCGGTGATGGAATTGCTAATGTTACCGGTCTTGATCACGTGATGTTAAATGAATTATTAACTTTTGAAAATGGTTCATTAGGGATGGCGTTAAACCTTGAAAGTGATTTCGTGGGTGTCGTTATGCTTGGCGAGTTCGAAAACATTAATGAAAACAGTGTAGTTAAACGAACTAAAAAAGTAGTTTCTGTTCCCGTTGGCGATATGATGCTTGGGCGAATTGTTGATGGGCTTGGCGTAGCCATCGATGGTAAAGACCCAATTAAAACTGATAAATATATGCCGATTGAAAAGATTGCTCCTGGTGTTATGACTCGTAAATCTGTTGGGGTTCCATTAGAGACTGGAATTCTATCAATTGACTCTATGTTTCCCATCGGTCGTGGGCAGCGTGAATTAATTATTGGTG
>JAISKE010000034.1 GCA_031261045.1 Mycoplasmataceae bacterium
AGAGTTTAAAAATGGATGAGGGGTTGAAAAATTTTATTATATTACTATATAAGAAGTTGTAAAGTTTCCCACATTCCAACATTCCCCACACACATATAATAATATATAAATATATATAATATAAAACCTAGGATAAAAACATGAAGATAGAAATACAAAAAGATGAATTACTTAAAAATATAAAAATAGTTAATAGTGTAATAGATGATAATAGCTTGAATCCTACACTTACTGGTATTAAATTTATTTGTAAGGATAATTCATTAATAATCATCGGATCAAATAATAATGTTAGCGTTCAAACAACTACTAATAATTTAACAATTCATAAACCTGGCGAAATTTTAATTAAAAGTAAAATTATTTTCAACATCATTTCTAAACTTAAAAATGAAAAAGTATTAATTGAAAAAATTGATAATTCTATTTTACATATTTCTGCTAGTGATTTTTCTTCAGATATCAATTTATTAGATGAAAACACATATCCTAACATTAATTTTAATATTTCTACCTTAACAAAAATTACCATTCCTTTTAATTTTTTTAAAGAAACAGCATTGAAAATTTCCAATACCATTGATCCAATTAATGATTATTCAAAACCAATTAATGGAATTTTGTTTGATGCCACTAGATTATCAAACACACTAGAATGTATTGGTAGCGACGGTAAATTTCTCTCTTATTTAAAAACTGAATTTCCAAATAAATTTAAAATCAATATTAATATTTCTATTATCAAATACATCAATGAAGCTTTAGATAAATCTACTGATATTAATTTTTATATCAATAATAAAGAATTACTAATTCAGATTTACAACATAATTTTTAATTGTCGTACTCCTGAAGGCGATTATCCATCCGCTATTAAACATATTGAGAAAACATATAAACATTCTATTCAAATAAACCGAGATCAATTATATTTAGCAATCGATCGTGCTGCTGTTATAACATCAGCTGATAAAAATCCATCTATCACTTTTAAACTTACAAATAACACATTAAAAATTTCTAGTCGTAGTGTTGAGTATGGTAGTTCATTTGAACAAATTCCAATCACTGGTTACACTGGTGAAGATATTTCTGCAAGCTTTAATATTAGACGTTTATTAATTTTGATAAAAAATATTTCAAATAAACAAATTAATATTCAATTCGATAGTGAAACATCACCATTTTTATTTAAAGACCCTAAAGAGCCCAACTATATTTCACTATTAACTGTAACTAGAACATTTTAGTTAAAAATACACTTTATTGTATAGTCCCCATCAAAACAAGCCCTAAAAACCACGAAAATAGCGTTATTTTTGCTAAAACCGCACTTTTGATACCAAAACCACAAAAACTTTAAAAATGTGCGAAATTTCACTTTGTTCATAAATATTATGTATATAATATTGACATTATTTATATGGATGCTGTAACTACCGTGGTTATTAATAATGATTACATAACATTAGGCCAATTCCTAAAGTTGAATCATTTTATCTCCAACGGCGGGCAAGCGAAATATTTTTTAGAAGCAAATTCCATCCGCGTCAACGGATTATTAGAGAGAAGAAGAGGGAAAAAACTTTTCTCTAATTTCATCATCGATATAAATAATAAAAAATATCAAATTCAAATTAAGAAAGATTAAGTTTATGGCTGAAGAAGTAAAATCGACGAATGATTATTCCAAAATTACGATTCTAAAAGGATTAGAACCAGTAAGGGTACGTCCGGGAATGTACATTGGTGATACTAATGCTAAAGGTTTGCACCACATGGTGTGAGAAATTGTGGATAACTCCATTGATGAAGCCATGGCGGGATTTGCTACTCGCGTCATTGTTACCTTAACCAAAGAAGGCACAATCATGGTGGATGATGATGGTCGTGGTATTCCAGTTGAAAAACAAGAAAACGGATTATCGGGCGTAGAAACCGCATTGTGTGAATTACATGCTGGTGGTAAATTCGATAATGAAACTTATAAGGTCTCAGGTGGATTACACGGAGTTGGTGCATCAGTTGTAAATGCCTTAAGCTTGTGAATGAAAGTTTGAGTTTGTCGTAATAATAAAGTTTATTACATTCAATTTGATAACAAGGATCATTATCATGATCCTAAAAACGGTCACAAAATTAAACCACTAGAAGTCATTGGTGACGTAACTGAAAAACAAACCGGAACAACCATTGAATTCTTTCCAGACTTTTCAATCATGGAGAAATTTCCATTTGAACACGACACCATTGCGCACCGTCTTCAACAGTTAGCTTATTTAAATAAAGGTGTGAAGATTATTTTTATTGACAATCAATCTAACATGAAAGATGAATGACAATATGAAGGTGGGTTAAAAGCTTACATCACTGATTTAAATCGTGATAAAGAAACTTTAGTGCCAACCATCGTTTATGGCGAACAAGAGAAAACTGTTAAAGCTCCTAACGAAGGTACAAACACTTCTTATAACATTCGAGTGGAAGTTGCTTTTCAATACAACCGAACTTATGCGAACTCCGTTTATTCTTTCTGTAATAACATTCACACTACTGAAGGTGGAACGCATGAAGAAGGATTTAGATTAGCAATTACTAAAATCATTAACCGTTTTGCCATTGACAAGAAATTCATGAAAGAGGAAGATGAGAAATTAACTAAAGATGATGTATTAGAAGGATTAACTGCCATCATCTCCGTTAAACACCCTAACCCACAGTATAAAGGCCAAACTAAAGGTGAATTAGGGAATACTGAAGTTCGTCCACTAGTAAATGAAATTACTTCTAACATCTTTGAAAAATATATGTTAGAGAATCCTGATGAAGCAGTCATGATCATTAAGAAAGTATTATTAGCACAAGAGGCTCGTAAGAAATCTCAAGAAGCTCGTGAAGCAACTCGTAGAAAATCTCCATTTGATTCCGGTGCATTACCCGGCAAATTAACTGATTGTGAATTAAAAGATAATACCGTTACTGAACTATACATCGTCGAGGGAGACTCGGCGGGCGGATCTGCAAAGCAAGGACGAGCACACGAGTTTCAAGCGATACTACCACTTAAGGGTAAGATCTTAAACGTAGAAAAAGCCAAGACTAATAAAATATTTGAGAATGATGAAATTATGGCACTAATCACCGGCATTGGTGGTGGTGTTAACCCAGAATTCGATTTAAATAAAATTCGTTATGACAAGATTGTTATTATGACCGATGCCGATGTTGATGGGGCACACATTCGTATTTTATTATTAACCTTCTTCTTTAGATATATGACTCCTCTAATTGAAGCGGGGCACGTATATGCGGCGCAACCACCTCTATATAAATTTATGAGTGGCAAGGTAACTAAATATTGTTACACCGATGAAGAATTAGAAGAAGCAAAGAAAAGTGTTGGTACTAGTAAATTCACTATTCAAAGATATAAAGGTCTTGGTGAAATGGACGCACAACAACTTTGAGAAACTACCATGGATCCAGAGAATCGTATCTTGCACAAGATTAGTATTGAAGACGCTATTTTAGCTGATCAAACATTCTCATTCTTAATGGGTGATGATGTACAACCACGTAAAGACTTCATCTCGAAGAATGCACGTTTCGTGAAGAATTTGGATATTTAAGGAGGATGTATGGCTGCTGATAATCGAAAACAACTATCCATTGATAGAATTAAAGAAAGTCTTACTAAGACTAAATTAGATACTAAACAAATTGTTAAAGAAGTACAAACCTCTTTCCTAGAATATGCGATGTCTGTCATTGTAGCTCGTGCATTACCAGATGCTCGTGATGGTTTTAAACCCGTGCACCGAAGAGTTTTATATGCGGCGTATGCTTTAGGTATGACATCCGACAAACCTCATAAGAAATCCGCGCGTATTGTCGGAGAGATCATTGGTAAGTACCACCCACATGGCGATACTGCTGCTTATGACACCATGGCACGTATGGCTCAAGATTTCTCACTTCGTTATCCATTAATTGATGGACACGGTAACTTTGGTTCACAAGGTGGCGACAGACCCGCAGCGATGCGTTATACTGAAGCCAGATTGTCTAAAATTGGTGACGTCATGATGCAAGATCTTGACAAAGACACTGTAGATTTTGTAGATAACTACGACGGTAGTGAAAAAGAACCCGT
>JAISKE010000069.1 GCA_031261045.1 Mycoplasmataceae bacterium
TTAAAAGATATTTCTTTATTAACAAAGTCACCATGGTTTGAATCATTCTTATGATCTGTACTAGCGGTTAATGATAAATCATTTTGCGGAGCCGGTGGTTTTTTGGCACAACTAGTGGATACGAGCGGGATGGCAACGATTGCCCCCCCCCGCAAGTAAACTAAAACTAATAATACTACTGATTTTTCTGAATGATTTTCTCATAATTTGACATACCTCTTATTGATTAAAAGTATAACTAAATATTATGAACGACAATCATTAATATGTAGGCATTAACCAACGATAAAGAAACTGATTATTATTTTTTGATATTTATTATAAATAAAGCACTATAAATAATATATGAGCAAGAAAAAGCTAGGTAAAGGCAAAAGCAAAAAACTATCTTTAGGACAATTTGCCTGATACGGTTTCAACATGACCGTTGGAATTGCTTTCTTAGGAAGTTTGTCTGTCTTAACTAACGGTGGTGCAGGAAGCGGAACCGATGGTGGTAGATCTGGTGATGGATTAGGGTATCACACCATTTGATTAATGACACTGCTTGGTTTGGTGGCTGGAGCGTGTGCTTTTGCTTTCACCAAGTTATCTCGACATCACAAAGCAGATCAGAACGGTGGAGCATACATTTATTCTAGAGGTTCTTTAGGCAGACTAGCCGGGTTTTTAACTGGCTTTCTTACATATTTATTATTGCCATTAATTACGGCTAATACGGTGTTAATGTTTTTTAAAGTCTTCTTTGATCCTGGGATGGCGGCTGGAGGAGATTCTTCTTATTGGCTGGTAAAATGATTAAATCCTCTACAAAATTGACGGAGTTTAGCGCTAGACTTAGCCAGTATTTTGGTAGCTGCGGGCTTTACATTATTTTCGTTTTTCGGAACAAGTATTTACAAAAAGTTTGCTAAATATTCATTAGCTATTAAATGAATCACTACGGGAATTATGGTACTCTTTGCCATAGTACTAATTGTTATGAATGGTGTGTCTAACAATCACTTTTCCAATGCCACAGGGTGAACCCATAATGGGAATTCGCAACTGCACATCGGGACATTCTTATCTGGTTTTTGTGCCTGTTTTTATTATTTTACGGGTTTTGAATCATACGCCACAAATAGTTCATTATTAGAAGACCCTAATAAAATGAGTAAAGGTATTATTATTGTTGCCATTGCATCCACTTTATTTTACATTATTATCACTATATTATTTATGTTAGCTACTTCTACTTTTTACGCAAACGTCTTTACAGGATTTTGAAGGTTCTTTGGCCCAGCATATACCGATTCCAATGGAGTAGTACATGCGGCTGGGCCAGCACATAAAGCCCTTGGTTTCATGTTTTATGCAGGCCCTTTAATAATGCTAGTTGGCAATATTATGATGCGGGGCAATCTAGTTTCGCAATGCTCGATTTACGGAGGATCATCACTCCAACCATTATCTACCGAAGGATATATCTCGCCAGCATTTAATGAAGTTAATACTGAAGGATTCCCTTTAAAAGCCATGAAATTACACATCATCATTGTCCTATTAACTTTGGGAATGTGGTTGATTGTACCAGATATTATTTTAGGTATTACTGGGTCGACTTTTATCAACATTAATACGATTATTTCTGCAACTAGTGCATTCTATTGTTGTGTTTATATGATTATTTTAGCGAGCTTATTAAACTATGCTTTCAAGAAAGTCATAAAAGTGCCAATATGGGAACAAATCATTTACATTACGGTATTCATTTTCTTATTAGTTATTTTAGTGTACCATTTTGAAGATTTAATTGCTACAGCTGTAAATACACCAAACGTTTCTAATATTGCGGCCGCGGGGATTGAAATTATATTCATTGTGGCAATGTTTACGATTATTTTTGTTACTTACTTTACTTATTACAAAACAAAAGTTCAAAAAAGAAATTCCACAGATCCAAGAATTCAATGAGCTAAAGATTCTGACTTTAGAGTGTTCGATGGTTGAAAATACGTTAAAGAGAAATTAGCGTCCAAATTAAACAAATTTATTAAGAAACCAAAGAAAACCATTTATAGTTGTAACCACATATATCAAAAGGCTAAAAAAGATATATTACAATACGAGATTTATAGTGAAAACGTGGAACATTATAATGCGCAGCGTCACATTGATGTGCATAATGAGATATTTAAAAATAATCAGGAAGCGATAGAAACCTTACGACACTTTAAGCAAGTAGTAAACAAATATACACCGAAAGAGAAAAAACGTATGATAAGGCCAAGTTAAAGGATAAAAATGAAAAATAAAGAACAAACTATAACCACCAAAGAAATACCACAGATTCTAAATGCCGGTGAGCGTAAATTGGAGCGTGAAAAGATTCAATTACACATACCAAAATGAATCAAGATTGTTTTGCCAATAGCTGCACTAATCACTATTTTAATGTGATTAATATTTTACACTATTATCCATGACCGTAACATTTCTTGAGACCGCGATAATGAATCATACCCTATAGACGGTATTACATTTTTAATTTCGGGGATATGTTCTATTATATGTATCGTCGGATCAATTCTATATATTACACGCTATAAAACCAAAAGATGGATGTGAGTAGTTATGAGCTTTGTATTCCTTGCTTCTTCATTCGCAATGGTTTATTCATTCATAACTGCCATTGGTTTTTTTCTTAATGAGAACGATCCTAATGTTGGCAAATTAATTATGTATGGTTTACGTTATGGTTATGCTTGGACGCTTGCGCTTATTCCACTAGCAGTTTTCATAGTCACCCCCATTATTCTAGCACCTATTCCTAAACATGTGGACGGAACACTTTAATTAATTATTTCTTTGAAAGTTGTCCAAAACTTAAGGCATCAAGATTTTACGTTTGTATTCATATTAATCTATTTTAAAACAAGCATTATCCTTCGTGTATGAAAATAAAAGAGTAAAAAGACCTTCGGTCCTGCTATTTATAAGGTAAGGAGGTAATTATGAAATATAATGAACCAAAGAAGTACGATGTGCAAATAGATAAACAAATAAACGAAAAACATTACGAAGCATACATTGCACCGATTCCCGGGCCTAAGAAACCTAGCTTTCAGTCAATTATGTTAGCTTTTATCCAAGAACAACGCGCTTTTAATAAAATGATTATGGAGCGCATGAACCAAAACGGTTTAAAACCATGAGTTCCACCCAAACAATAACTTTCTTGGAACTTAAGATGCATCAATCTTAAGTTTTCTTTTTATTGAAGTAATATTTATATATAAATATTAAGCAAGGAGTCGTATGGTTAAAAAGTGATTCAAAGAATGAGAAGGTTTTACGGCCGGAGCTTGATGTGACGAAGTAGATATCAGAGATTTTATTCAACGTAACTATACGCCTTATGATGGGGATGGTAAGTTCTTACAAGGACCAACCAATGCAACTAAAACACTTTGAGATCAGATTCTAAAATTAAATGAGCAAGAAAAGAAAGCTGGTGGCGTGATTGCCATGGATAAACGTGTTTCTTTCATTGATGCTTACGGACCGGGATATTTAAATAAGAAATTAGAAAAGATTGTTGGTGTGCAAACCGACGAACCCTTTAAAAGAGCATACATGCCTATTGGTGGTGTGCGTATGGCACAACAAGCCGCTGAAGCATTCGGTTTTAAAACTGATCCGGAAATTGACGAGATCTATACTAAATATCGTAAAACACATAATCAAGCCGTGTTTGATGCTTACACCACCGAAATGAAGAAAGCTCGACACTTACATGTAATTACCGGATTACCTGATGCTTATTCTCGTGGGCGAATCATTGGCGACTATCGAAGAGTTGCGTTGTATGGAATTGATTATTTAATTGAAGAAAAGAAGATGACTCGTAACTTAATTCCATACGATATGAATGACGACGTGATTCGTTTAAGAGAAGAATCAGCTGATCAATTACGAGCTTTGGAAGCGATGAAAAGAATGGCCGGCGTTTATGGCCACGATATTTCTAAACCAGCACGTAATGCTCAAGAAGCTGTGCAATGAACCTATTATGGATATCTGGCGGCTGTTAAAGATCAAAACGGTGCTGCCATGTCGATTGGTCGTGTTTCCACATTCTTAGATGTTTATATTCAACGTGATTTAAAGAAGAAAAAAATTACTGAAATACAAGCGCAAGAATTAATTGATCACTTTGTGATGAAATTAAGAATCATCAAGTTTATGCGTACACCAGATTACAATGACATCTTTGCGGGAGACCCAATTTGAGCAACCGAATCAATTGGCGGTATGGGCATTGATGGTCGAACGTTAGTCACCAAGAACTCTTTCCGAATGTTACATACTCTATCTAATATGGGTCCAGCTCCAGAACCAAACTTAACCGTGTTGTGATCTAAGAACTTGCCACATAAGTTTAAAGAATTTTGTGCTAAATATTCTATTTTATTTTCATCAATTCAATATGAGTCAGATGATTTAATGAGAGTTTCTCACGGTGACGATTACGGAATTGCTTGTTGTGGTTCACCAATGAAGATTGGTAAACAAATGCAATTCTTTGGTGCGCGTGCTAATTTAGCGAAAGCGTTGTTGTATGCTATCAATGGTGGATTTGATGAAATGCATCCTGAACATCAAATTGGTCCGCGTCAAGGTCAAATAGATATTTCTAAACCATTAGACTTCAACGAAATTAAAGATCGTTATTTAGTAGTTTTAAGATGATTAGCTTCGCTATACATTAAGACACTGAATGTAATTCACTACATGCATGATAAGTATTATTACGAAGCAGGTCAAATGGCTTTATATGATTTTAATGTTCATCGCTTCTTTGCGACCGGGATTGCGGGATTATCGGTTGTCACTGATTCGTTATCAGCCATCAAATATGCTAAAGTATACCCAATTTGGAAGAAGATCCCTAATAGTGACCGCTACATTGCTACGGATTATCGCGTGGAAGGTGAATATCCTAAATATGGTAACGATGATGATAATGTAGATATGATTGCCCAAAATGTGGTACGAGAGTTTGTTAACATGTTAAGACGCCATGCAACTTATCGTCATTCTGAGATTACTACATCCATCTTAACAATTACTTCTAATGTGATGTATGGTCGTAATACGGGTGATACTCCAGACGGTAGAAAAGCCGGTATGCCATTTGCTCCTGGAGCTAATCCAATGCATGGTAGAGATCAAAATGGAGCAGTTGCTTCATTAGCATCGGTTGCAAAGATTCCATTCAAACACGCAGCCGATGGGGTGTCTAATACTTTCTCCATTATCCCAGATGCTCTAGGTAAGTCCGATGATTTGATTGTAACGGCAGGTGATGAATTAGACCTGGGTTACATTAATAAAATCAAAACTAATAAAAAAAACACCAAGCACAAAACCACACATCGCAAATAAGGGGTCTATAATTAAAATATGAAAAAGAATGTTAGTAGTAAAGAAGGAAATTTAGTTAATCTATTAGATGGTTACTTTGAAAAAGGCGCCCACCATCTAAATGTTAATGTATTAACTAAAGAAACTTTGTTAGAAGCACAAAAACATCCAGAGAAATACCCTCAACTGACTGTGCGAATTAGTGGTTATGCAGTTAACTTTGTAAAATTATCTAAAGCGCAACAAGATGATATTATTCATCGAACCTTCCATTCACATATGTAACCATGAATTGTCCAAAAACTACCCTATATATTAATATATAGGGTATTTATTTTGTCAAAATTTTAAGGATGAAGATATATATAATACGAGTATGAACAAACTTAGTAAGAATCAAATAATTAGTTTATGTGTGGGTGGTGTATTAGGGGCGACAGCTATTAGTGTTGCCGGAGTAGTAATATCTCAAGCCGTTAAACATAATGGATTATTTGAAGACAAACGTGTAGATATTGCTTTTGAATCTGGCGCCAATACATTAGCGTATGGTGGTACCGACGTGATTCAAGCTACATTTACCAATGTTGTAGGTAATTGTGAATGGCATTTCACAATTGAAGATCAACAATTACATTACGATCATACTATTATTAGCCAGACTCATGACGGTATTGAAATTAATAGTTTTGGTGACAACAATAGCGAAATATCATTTGTTAACACATCCAATCAATATAAGCCAATTTACATTCAAAACATCTATGCAACGGTAGATTACCAAAACAGTAATGAATCAATTACGATAACCGCATTGCCTGCATTAATTAAATAACCATATAATTGTGGCATGTAAATAAGTGCCCCATATTTTAAAATTGAAACCTTTGGAGCTGTCGACGGCCCGGGAGTTAGATTAGTGGTTTTTCTACAAGGCTGTCCTTACCGTTGTATATATTGTCACAACCCAGAATCATGAAGTAATAAAAAAACACTAAGGATTACGACAGATGGAGTATTAGATTTATTCAATAAGAATCGAACGTTCTACAAAAATGGCGGAATTACCTTAAGTGGCGGTGAACCTTTGTTACATTTAGACTTCTGTATTGAATTAGCTAAGAAATGTTTATCTCAAAAAATTAATTTAGCATTAGATACTTCTGGATGTACATTTACTAAAACTAATTTGAGAAAATTCAAACAACTAATTAAGTATAAACCGCTGTGATTAGTAGATATTAAACACATTAATTCTAAAAAGCATCAATACACTACTGGGGTGTCACATCAATATGAATTAGATTTAATTAAATTTTTAGAACGACAACATCAAAAATATTGAATTAGACAAGTGATAGTGCCTGGTGTAACTGATGATAAGAAAGATTTAAAATTACTTGGAAAATTTATTAAAAACTTAAAATGAATGACTAGATTCGAATTACTACCATATCATAAATTAGCAATAAAAAAATATCGAGAATTAGGCATTCCTTATAAAATAGCTAAAGTGATTCCACCAACTAAGGCTCAAGTAGCCAAAGCTAAATCAATTATTCAGAGAGTTTAATAATTATCAGATGACTGACTATTATCAATTTGTTGAGTCTCGCGATGAGATTCCGGCTTCATATCATTATTCAAACATAAATAAAAAGCCATACACACACAATGATGTTTTTAGTGCTGCTTTATTTCTAACCTGACACGGTTCAAAATCAAAGTTGTGATGGCGCCTGTATTATACGTGAATTAAGACTGATTTGATTTATGAACTTTTTATATCTCGCTCAATAATTTCATAAAGGTTATCATTAATTTGTCATTCTTGAGCAAGGTTGTGGTATCCCTTTTCCAAATAAACAAAGTGTTTACTATTGTGTGATTTATTTAAAATGCATTTTAACATTTTGTGGCTAATAAAATAATCTTCCTCAGACTGAAAATAAATAAATTTAATCGAATCATCATTTAAGTGTTTAAAAAATCATTTTCATGCAAATTTATTTGCGAAAAAGAATGCAATATACTCTCTAGAATTAGTTACTAGTTTTTTATTTAGGGATGTAGCTACTTTAATTAAGTCTTGATTACTAGATACTTTTGTAATAATATTAGAGTTTTTATAACAGTGAGTAGGAATATTAGTTAAAATTGTTAATAAAACTTTTGCGTATAAAGATAGGGCCTGACCAAATGTTTTCTTATTAGGATCAACCATACGCATTGCCATATTTCAACAATATAACCCATTTACTTTATTCATATATTTAGCGTAATATACCATTGACATAGCGGCACCTAAACTTTCACCAAGAAGAAAAATCTTTAGAGTAGGAAACTTTGCTCGAACAAAGTTCACTATTGTATCAATTTCATTTAAGAAACTCTTAACACTGCGAGATGTCTTATTTTTGTTGTGGCCATATTCAGATCCCTCGAATGAAATTAAGTAATGATTATCAAAAAAAGAATTATTTATATGTTTGACATAAGAAAAGGTCATAGCTTTTCCACCCACGAAAATAAAAGCAACAGTATGTGAAGTTATTTTTAACGGATTAAAATAAATGCAAGGGATTTCATATTTAAATCTCGGTGATTTTATGTTTATGTAAGATGTTCGTTCTTTGCTAAAAGGTTGCATTATTGACCGTTCAAAATAATTCGTTTATGAATATGAAATAATTTAATTTCATTCTCATTGTTTGTGAACAATCAAAGTGAAGCTTTATTGTACCGTAAATAATTATTGATGTATTTTACAGTTTTCATTGTTCAATCTTTATCTAATTCAGCTGTCGGCTCATCTAAAAGAATAAGATTTGGGTGATTAATAAAAGACAACATAAGATTAAAACGTCGCTTTTGTCCGTTAGAAAGTGAATTAGCAACCCTTGATCATATTTCATCAATGCGAAAATATTTGTAACAATTTTGCTTTTTAATTTCGTTAACGCTTAAATTAATCATGTTTCCAAAAAAAGTTGCAATCTGCTTTACTTTTAATCATTCAGGATAAGATATTTGTTGTAGCTGTACACCAATCTTGGTAGTTGTCGGTATAATAATTTTACCCTTTGTCGGTACATATGTACCCATAATACAACGAAGCAAGGTGGTTTTGCCAACTCCATTTCGGCCTTGAACAACAACCCTGTCCGCTAGCCTTGAAGATGAATTTAATTTTGTGAATAGTCACGGAGATTTATTATTAAACCTAAATCAAACATTGTCGAGCTTTAAAACTATGTTTTTATCCAAAAGAATAGGTTTATTTTTAATATTATGTTTATCTATTTTTTTTGATTTTTTCATAATTTTATCCTTTCTGGTAAAAATATTCACAATAGGGCTATTAACATAAAAATATATGGAAAAAATCAATCCACTCAAATGTCTGCTTGGCTATACATTGATGCTCAAACCGAACCATCTAATTCTAATGGAAATCAAAAGTAATTATTTGGATTTCATATACCCCCGTGCCCAATCATACTAGTGCTATTAAAAACTGACATATAACACATTGAAGTAGTGTAACGAAAAGGAGAAATATAGGAGAAAATGTTTAAAAATAAAAGATTATTTAGTAAATAATTAGGAATAATATTTCCCGAAAATATTATTGTTACTAAATAAACAACTGATGACAACATTATTCTCGACAATTGAGAAGTTGGTACAAAAACCATAATGGTTGATACACATATAAATGTTAAGCATAAATAGATAATCGAAACGCAAAAAGCCGGAACATTAAAACTTACATTCGAATCTGAAACAAATATACTCGATAATTTATTACAATTAAAAATTATGTCAAGCGCAAATAGATAGACAAATAGAACTCAAAAAAAAGCAATATTTAGAATGATTGTTGAAAAAAAGAAATGTTGTTTTTTAGCCCCCATTGAGTTGCTCTGTTCAACAAAAAAGTGGTTCTTAGATATATTTGAAATAATATAAGGAATGGAACTGACACAAATCGGCAACATTGGTAGAAATAAAATATCTATAAATGATTTACGAGCCATATATGCAGTTTGATCTTCGGCATAAAAAGAAATAATTGAATTAATTTGAGATGACGCATATCCTAACAATGGTAATACTACAATAATCATGAACAAAACCACACGATGTTTTCAAAAAGACAATCAGCATAATTTGAAAAAAGATCTATTGAACATTTTGAAATTAAAATTTTGATTGTTAATCATATCTATATGATTATATATATTTCTTCATTATTATTTCTTATACCTTCATAAGGCAATCTCTCGTAATCGCAGAGGCATTAATTTATAAAATATTTTGAATATTTTATATTTATAATAAAAATGTAGTTAAACTAGGGACGGGTATGAAAAAATTAAATAAAAAAGAAATATTAGTAATGGGTTTGAGTGGAGCTAAACAAATTACTAAAAGTGTTTGCAATTATTTAAAGATTAAACCAGTTCCAGTAACCGTAGCTAGATTTGCAGATGGTGAGATTATTGTAAGGCCAGAGACATCCGTTAGATATCGTGCCATTACAGTGATCCAATCATTAACAAAACCTGTAAATGAATCATTAATGGAATTATTAATTACGATCGATGCCCTTAAAAGAGCTTCCGCTGATGCTATCAATGTAGTAATCCCGTATTATGCTTATGCCCGTCAGGATCGTAAAACTCTAGGTCGTGAACCAATTACTAGTAAATTAGTGGCTTCACTGCTAGAAAGAGCTGGAGCGTCACGTGTGGCTATTATTGATATTCATAGTGAACAAACTCAAGGATTCTTTGATATTCCTATGGATACATTAAAAGCAACATTCTTGACCGTGAAAGAAGCAATTAAAAAAATTAACTGTAAGAACTTAACAATTGTTTCTCCAGACTATGGTGGGGTGAAACGTGCACGTCAAATTGCAGCAACTTTAAATGTGCCATTAGCAATTCTGGATAAACGACGTCCCAACCCTAATATGGCAGAAATCTCTAATGTGTTAGGAGATGTTAAAGGTAAAGATTGTTTAATTAGTGATGATATGATTGATACTGCTGGCACAATGGTGGCTGCCTGTAAGGTTCTAAAAGATCATGGTGCTAAATCAATTACAATTGCAGTTACGCACGGGATTCTAAGTGACCCAGCCAGCGAAAGATTAACCAAAGCAGTAAAAAGTGGTGTAGTATCTAATATTTATGTTACCAACTCCATTGAATCAGTCTATAACCGTAA
>JAISKE010000010.1 GCA_031261045.1 Mycoplasmataceae bacterium
TTGATACTAAATTAATTACCTCACTTTATGATAACGTGGTTCGTTTTAAACCAAGCATTCAAAAATATAAGAAAGTTGTTCACCCTTTATTAAAGAAACAATTGAAAATTAACCAACTAGAGCCATGGGATAAAACAGTTGAATTAAGTAAAACGCAGCACAAATATACCATTGAGCAAACCAAGGACATCGTTTTAAAAGCTTTAGCTCCTTTAGGGGGAGAATACATTAGTAATGTTAAAAAAGCTTTTAATGAGCATTGGATTTCTTGATTATCTAAACCAGGTAAACAACAAGGCGCTTATTCTATTGGTGGTACTAAGGGGTTAAACAAATATTACATATCGATGAACTTTGATAAAAGCATTGGTTCAATTAGTACGATTGCTCATGAACTGGGTCATTCTATGAATTCGCTATATATTAATAAGAAACAAAAAGTGTATGCGGATGTTTCAATCTTTTACGCCGAGATTTCGTCCATTGTTAATGAGACGTTACTTTCATATTATTTATTAGATTACTATCGTAACGATCTGGATATGAAGAAAATGATTCTAGATGAATTGATTAATAACTTCATTGCTACCACAACTAGACAAATTATCTTTAGTGCAACCGAATATGCGCTTAATAACTTTGTTAATGCTGGCAAACCATTTACTAAGGAAGTGGCTAAGCAGACCTATGAAGCAATGATGGAAAAATACCAAGGGATTGATGCTGATCTAAAGATCAAGATGAAAAAAGAACCTTACACTTATTTACTTTCCACAATTTTAAGAATACCACATTTCTATGTTGGTAATTTCTATGTATATAAATATGCGGTTGGTCAAATCGTGGCAGTAATTGTTGCTAACAAAATATTTCATGGCGACAAAACAATGCAACAAAATTATCTCAAATTCTTATCTAGTGGAAATTCATTGTCACCAATTGATACTATTAAATTATTAGGCGTTGATTTATTTAACTCCAAAACCTATAGCGAAGCTAAATCCGCGTTAGACGATTGAATTAATCAATTAGAGAAAATCAAGAACAAGCTAATTAAATAATTTATTAACGATACCGCCACCAAGACAAATATTACCTTGGTAAAGGACTGCGAATTGGCCAGGAGTTACAGATAAAGTTGACTCGTAAGTGATTCTAATTTTACTCTTAGTAATTGCTTTAATTTTGGCTTTTATTAACTTTTGACGGTGACGGAAACGCACATCTATTTTCTTTTTGGCGGGCACTTTATTATTGATCCAATTAAATTGATTTAATTCGCACTCTTTAGAACTTAAGAATTTGTTCTTATGCGTTTCATCAACGACATAGAGAACATTGTTCTTTAGGTTTTTCTTACAAACAAAATATTTCTTAGCTTGTCCACCTAAATTTAAACCACGGTTTTGACCAATGGTGTAAAACATTACTCCGTCATGTGAACCGATGATTTTATTAGTTATGATATCGACAACCTTCCCTTTTACATCTTTGATGTAGTTAGATAGGAAGTCTTTAAATTTACGCTCACCAATAAAACAAATACCGGTGGAATCTTTCTTAGATCAATTATCTAGACCTTGTTGTTTAGCAATTTCTCTGACTTTACTTTTTTCTAGTCCACCAATTGGGAATATCACATGATTAATTTGATTTTGATTTAATCAACATAAGAAATAAGTTTGATCTTTATCTTCGCTTTTAGCTTTAGTTAAATACTTAATTCCTTTAATTACTTTAGTATTGGCATAATGACCCATCGCGATTTGGTCACAATTAAATTTAGTTTTAGCGGCTTTAATAAATTCATCAAACTTAATGTACTTATTACATAAAACATCGGGATTGGGAGTGCGCCCTTTTTTATATTCATCAATGGCATACTTGAAAACATTATTCCAATATTTATTTATAAACTCAATACGGTGAATGGGTATTCCTAGTTTATCTGCAACCTTCTTTGCATCATTAAAATCTTTTTGAACATTACATTGTTTATCTTCATTTTTAGTGTGCCCCAAAATATCATTATTAATATAACTATCTCAGTTTTGCATGAATAGACCGATAACGTCATAACCTTGTTTTTTCAATAGATAAGCGCAAACAGAAGAGTCGACTCCTCCAGACATTCCTAAAACAATTTTGGGTTTGTTATTTTTCATATTTAGTCACCTATTATAATTAATTATAGATTTGTTTATTGCTATAATCTTTATCAATGGCCAAGAAGAAACTGACTCCACCAGTAGAAGAAGTTGAACCTCAAGTCGAGGCGATAGTTAAGACTACTCACGGACTTAAGAACCCCATATTAACGGAAGCGGACCTGCAAAGATTTGCTAGTAGCTTTGCTTCGCGTGGATTTGCTAATAAAAAATTTAATTCAGATATCGTTAAGTTCTCTAGATTCTATTCTTTGAATAAACCATGAATGAAATATTTGATTGCAATTGTTTTAGGGTTAGTGATGTCTATTGCTACGGTAATCTTGGTCGAGGTTACCGGATTATACACTGGAGGCTTCGGAGCTTGTTTTCAGGGTGTAGCCCGTTTAGTTTATGCATCAATGATGAAACACAGTACTGGGGCTCACGCAGAATACATTGCTCAAGTTGTTTACAATGCCTTGTTCTGGGGTTTGTATGTTTGCTTAAATGTGCCACTAACTATATTCGCGTATAAAAAAATTAATAAATCATTCGCGAAGATATCCATTACTTATTTACTTGTATTACAAGGCATGGGTTTCGTATGAGGAATTATCCCCGGCATTCACAGTATCCAAATATTTGGGGACACCGGAACTGTTAATCAGGCATTAAATAGTTTGCATATCCAATCCATCGTATTCTCTCCGAATTGATTCCCAACTGACGTTAATGGAGTATGAATGTGGGATGCGTCTCATATTACTAATAACCCAACGCACAATATTAGTAATGCGATCATTAGCGAAAACATTACTAAGGCATTCTTATTATTAGTTTATTCCATTGTTTTCTCATTAATATCAGCATTATGTTACACCTTGATGTTCATCATTGGTGGTTCAACTGCAGGTAGCGACTATTTAACAATTTTCTGATCTCAAGAAAAAAATAA
The DNA here is from genome assembly GCA_031261045.1 of Mycoplasmataceae bacterium. The sequence goes on from JAISKE010000010.1 coordinate 3,106, forward strand.
GAACGTTGGTAGCATCTTTATCATAATTACTAGTGTTAGTATGTTGATGGGTATTACTATGGGTACGTATGGTGCTGGAGCATTAATTGATTCTTCTAAATATGCGGGATGACAATACTTCTTTAGTGCCAACCTATTCACCTCTTTAGTGTGGGTCTTCTTGAACGGCTTCCTAATTGATAAGTGATTCCCATGACATAAATTGATTAGAGTGGAAATCTATTCTAGTAAAGTGGAACGAATCAACGCCTACCTTAAATCTGTTAAATATACTCACCCTACTACATTATTAGACGCGACTGGTGGATATTCTGGCCAACCAACTAGAATGTTACTTTCAGTTTGTATGGTAATTGAGCTACCGAAACTAATTAGCTATGTACGTACCATTGATCAGAAATGTTTAATATCATCAAGTTATATCGCGGACATCGATGGCGAAATGGCAATGCAACGTCAAACTTATTAATGACTGACAAACAAAAAGCAATTAATTTCTTTATCAAACACACGTCTTACACCGCGCGCGATATTCAAGATATATCACAGTTACACAACGGATTTACTAATATCTCTTTTAAATTTAAAACACGCGAACGCAAGATATATCAAGTTAGACTAAGTAAACAACCAGATGTAGTAGATCGAACCAATGAATTCAAAGCGATTAAAGCCGCGAATTTTGATTATTTCGTCTATTATGAACCAAAGAGTGGTAACGCGATTAAAAATTGAATTGAAGGGGTTAATCCATCGTTACAGACGGTTTGTTCAAATAAGTTTTTGGCGAGTTTTGCACAACAGATAACTAAACTACACCAGATCAAAGCAAAAGAGATTAAACACCACGATTATCTAGATTGCATGGATAAAAGTAAATTACCCATAAGGCATTATCAAGCATACATGCGTTTAATTAATAAATATAAAAAACTGCCATTAGTTCTTTCTCACAACGATCTCTCGCCTGATAACTTATTGTGAAACGGTGCTGAAGTAATATTTATTGACTATGAATGGGCGCGTATGAACAACAAATATTGAGACTTAGCCAACTTCATTCGGGAGACTGGTTTACCAGAGAAACACATTTTGCAATTGGCTAAGTTATCAAATATAAAAGACATAACTACTTTGCGCGCGTTTATTTATATAACTACCAATTATGCTTTACAATGGACTTACAAGATGCCCCAAACAAAACAAATCTTAACCTACCGCAAGCAGATTAAGACTCGTTTAGAGCAATATTACAATCGTTATACTTGCATCAAGTCTTTAATATAGATATCTTTGATGCTCTTGTCTTCATCAGCTAGTGCTGCCGCGTAAGGACAAGTAGCGTAGAATTTAGCGTTTTGTTTTTTAATGTAGTCAATAGCGGCTTTGTATAAAACTTTACCAACACCTTGACCACGTAGGGTATCGTCTACAAAAGTAGAAACGATACAATACACCCCTTCTTTAACTAAGATCATATCTAGATGAGCTTTGTTTCTTTCAGTATTGAACTCAATGGCTTTCGAGTTTTTATGATTGATATTTACTTTAGACATGGGAATATTATATATAATGATTAAATATTTGGTAATTATTAAGAAGGGTTATATATTACTTATGAAAACATGAAAGAAAACCATTAGTTTAATTAGCTTCGCAGCTCTCGCAGGGGGGGCATTGCTAGTGTTCCTTTTATTGTAACGAGTTGCGCAAAAAAACACCAACGCCACCGACTTTATACTTATCATCTAATATTATTCAAGATAATTTAAAAGTTGGCGATACAGGCACGGCGACTATTCAAATCACTGAGAATAATATAGATAGTTGGAAGAATTTAAGTGTAAATACCGGCACTAGCGGTCTTACAGTTGGATCGTGAGTTGGTGATAATTTTATCAGAACCGCTACGGTTAGTATAGGTGCTTGCAATGACGGCGGCGACTACCCATTGACTATTAGTCAAGTTGAGGGAGACGACTTTGAACCAATTACACAAAACATACATGTTGAATCAGCAATAGTTGATTATCATGTGATCGATAGCAACATAGACTCGAAATATTTAATTCCAATTGATACTCCAATCTATACAAGCCATGATTCACCAATGCAGACACATTCAAGTCTTTTAGATTTATCAAGATATGCTGCAGATCACAATATTGAATATGGTAACTTTACAATTAAAGGTATTATTAATTTTGGCATTTTAGTTGGTTTCGATCAATCTGTTCGATTATATGGCGAAGCATCTGGTACTATTAGACTTTTAGAACAAACAACAACTTCTTTCGGAATTGTAGTTGGTTCGGAAACAAACCCGGAGGGCAACATATATACTGGCAATATGTATATTGATAATTCTCTTCAATGTGATATTTCTTCTTCTGCTGATGCTTACGGAGTATATTTCAATTCTACCACCGCTAGTTCTACCCAAACCGTCAACGGCACTTTCACCATTTCTTCTTCTAAGGCTTACGGTTCTATTTTCGGAGTGTATTTTGATTCCGCTGCCGCTGGTGACATTATCATCAACGGAATCTTCACCATTTCTTCTTCTAATTATGTTAATGCTTCCGGAGTGTATTTCAATTCCACCGTTACTGGAAATATCACCATCAACGGCATCTTCACCGTCTACGTTTCTTCTCCTGCTTCTTATGCTATCGGAGTGTATTTCCGTTCCACCACTGCTGGAAGTATTACCATCAACGGTACTTTCTTCATAATTTCTTCTTCTACTTCTGCTTCTCCTGCTGGTTCTAAAGCTTACGGAGTATATTTCAATTCCACCGCCGCTGGTGACATCACCATCAACGGAACCTTCACTATTTCTTCTTCTACACCTAACGGTGATGCTTCTGGAGTGTGGTTCAAATCCACCGCCGCTGGTTCTACCCAAACCATTAACGGCACTTTCACCATCTCCATTTCTTCTTCTTATATAAGGGTTTACGGAGTGTATTTCGATTACACTGCCGCTGGTGACATCACCATCAACGGTACTTTCACCATTTCTTCTTCTGCTTCCGCTAACACTAATGCTTACGGAGTACTTTTCAGTTTTGACACCGCTAGTGACATCACCATCAACGGCACTTTCACCATTTGATCTAATGCTAATTTTGCTTCCGGGGTGAGTTTTGATTATACCGTTAGTGGCACCAAAAGTGGGACGCCGACTTTTTATTCCAATAAATCAGATTCTGGAAATTGAACAGCCGGGGGGTCAGTTATTGAAAATTGGAATGGTTCAGATTCTGTCGCTTCCGCCGACTCCGATCTAAC
>JAISKE010000014.1 GCA_031261045.1 Mycoplasmataceae bacterium
CGACTCAAACTTCTATTAAATTCGAAAAGGGATTATTAACTGATATTACTAGTTTAAGAAACATTAATCACTTTAGTGCACAAGACAAAAATACTCAAAAATTAGACTACGTGGCCCACGGATTAATTGGACAATTAGAGAACTACCCAAACCTTAAAACCACTGATACTATTAGAGAGTTAATGCAAGCTGCCAACATCATTGAAAATGAGATTGCTGCTAGCCGAAGACTATATAACCAAATAGCTTTAGAGTTCAATCAATCTATTCAAACATGACCAGGTACTGTTGTTTCTACTAGAATGAAACTTCATAGTTTTGCTTTATTTGCTGCTAGCGAGGCTGAACGTCAAGACGTTAGTCTTAAAATGAGCGCCTAGTTATTAACTAGTATTCGGCATGTTTACATATCTTACCAGCGGTCAAATAATTATTGGTCTGAAATCTCTTCATCCAATAAAAAGAATGATTAAAGAAAAGCACTTTAAAAAAGCACTGCTGGTTTTTTCTAATGATCGTAATTCCATGTATCACTTAGGGGATCTTCGTCGATATTTAAAACATATTAAAGTCCCTTATGAAATAATTGCCGCAGATTTAAGACGTGATAGTATCGATGTTACCGATGACATAGATTTAATCATAAGTATTGGTGTTAGACACGTTCACGATATTGCAAAGATTTCCAATAGGAATCATGTTGCGCTTTATTGCATTGAATCGATTCCAGGTCATATGTCTTCCTATGGAACTGGTTGCATCTGAGTTAAAAAGAACCCTAAAATTATGAATGTAATGCCAGACATTATTTTTAATTCTTGCCGCAATGTCGCAAGATGAAATATTCATGACATTGTTTATTTCTTGCATGCCATCCCATTAGCAATTGACGCGTGCTTTTCTAAAGGTGCTAATGATTTTGTAGTTGCTAGCGGTATTGGTGGAGTTATAGAATTTTTAAGAATCCATGAACAGATTTCTAAGACAAATAGTCCATGAAAATTACGTCAACTATACAAAGAACTATGTTATGCCGATATTTTAATGAAGAACGCAGATAACAATTTACCATTAACCGACGAATCCGAAAGAATTGCTAAAGCAACAGAACATTATCGCCAATTTGAAATCGCGGTTGCTAGTGAAAGCCATGACGTTATTGACAACCACGTTAAGAGAGATAGTAAAAAGTTTGATGCCATGCTTAAAAAAGTCGGCAGTAATTTAATTGTGTTTGAAAAGCAATTTCAAAAATTTTATAACGAATACATCAACCACCCTGAACAGTGAAGTTTTGCGGGCGACGTATTAGGTAAAAAAATAGAAGACATTATGGGCGTTAATACTAAAACTAGGAGAATCGAGTAATATGCCTTATAAAATGTTTGTCACTCTCCTAAAATATAAAACAACCCGAAAGATTATTTTATCTTTAAAGAAAAGTCAATTAATGCATAAATTGGTGCCAACAATGAATGAATGATATGAAAAAGATCACATCCATCAATGCGGTAGCATTAATCTTATTGGTAATCGCTGTTTAGAGAATTTTAAAGAAATTAGTTCTCTTGTTCCTTTTAACAAACCATTAATTATTACCGGTAAAACTGTAGCTAAACTTAAAACTACTAGTTTGGTATTCGATCAATTAAAGAAATCCAAGAAAAATTATGTTGTCTTTAACGGCTCCAAACCAAACCCTTCAATTGAAACGGTTAATTCTATAATAAAAGCTTACAACGATAATAATTGTGATGCTTTAATTACAATTGGTGGTGGCAGCCCACACGACGCTGCTAAAGCAGCTGGTTTATTATTGTCAAATAGTAAGCGAATTAATAAGTTACAAGGGATCAATGTCAGTAAGAATGCTTTTAAAATGCCTTTAATCTGTATCAATACCACTGCCGGATCTGGAAGCGAAGCAAGCAATATAGCAGTAATCACCGATGAACATCGTCAACATAAAATGACCATCGTGGATAAGCACTGTCAGCCAAGAGCAACGATTAACGATAGCCAAATGATGCTAGATTTACCACCAGAAACAACGGCTTGGACCGGAATAGATGCTTTAACTCATGCCGTCGAAGCGTATTTATCAATTATAAATAATTCGATGGTTAAAATTTATGCTCGCCGCGCAATGGATATCATTAGTGAGTACTTACCAATAGCTTATAAAACACCGAGTAATAGTGTTGCTAGAGAAAAAATGGCTTATGCTGAATTCTTAGCAGGAATATCATTTAATAGCGCCTCTTTAGGATTCGTTCATTCAATGTCACACGCTTTAAGTGGAATGTTTAACACACCACACGGACTAGCAAACGCTATTTTATTGCCTTATGTGTTGGACTATGAATTGAAGAATAAAAAAATAGGATTAATGCTAGGGGAAATTAGTGATCACATGAATTTTGCTAATTTAGATGCAGATTGATATCACAAAGCACAAACTTGTGTTAAACACATTATTGAATTCACGAGAAGTTTAGGCACACCTAAAACACTTAACGAAATTCAAAAAGACATTACGCCGCTTCAAGTGAAAAAACTTTCTCTTAAGGCCATGAAAGATTTTTGCGGCATCTCTAATCCAATTCAACTATCTAAGAAACAAGTAATGCACATTTATCGAAACGCGATTACTGGAACGTTTGATAATTTAAGTAAATAAAAACAATTCACAGCAGCGAATTGTTTTTCATCTGGTGCTGAATCTGAGAATCGAACTCGGGGCTAAGCCTTACCATGGCTTTGTTTTACCACTAAACTAATTCAGCAATCTGTTTCATTTTTTTGGTCTTATATTTATATAATAATTTTAATAGGAGAAAAATAAAATGAAAATTGGATTACCAAAAGAGATAAAAAATAATGAAAATCGTGTGGGGCTAACTCCCGAAGCAGTTGGGAAATTAGTTAAAGATCATAACCATGTATTTGTACAAAAAGGTGCCGGAGTTGGTAGTGGATTTGCGGATGCGGAATACATTAAAGCTGGTGCTAAAATGGTGGCCACTGCTAAAGAAGCATGAAATCAACAAATGATTGTGAAAGTAAAAGAACCATTAGACACTGAATATAAATATTTTAAACCGGGGATGATTTTGTTTACTTACATTCACATTGCCGATAATAAACCACTGGCGTTAGCTTTACTTAAAAGTAAAGTAACTGCTGTCGCTTATGAAACAATGCGCAAAGATGGCATGTTGCCATTACTAGCACCCATGTCTCGAGTTGCGGGAAGACGTGCAGCGATTGTAGCGACCACTCATTTAGAAAGTCACCACGGTGGTATGGGATTGCTTCCTGGCGGTGTTGCTGATAACGACCCTAAAAAACCAACCACCGAAAAAGGTTGATTCATGGTTATCGGCGGTGGTGTTGTTGGATACAATGCAGCAGTGGTATCTGCCTCTTTAGGCACTAATGTTGTGCAAATTGAAGCCAATCCTTTAAGAATTGAACAATTAAAGAAAGACAAAACAATCCAGGCTTTGACTAAAATTCATAAAAATAAATACGTTGTTGAAAAATCAACTCCTGAAAATATTAACAAATGAATTAAAAAAGTTGATGCAGTTATTTCAACAGTACTTATTCCCGGCGCTAGAGCACCCAAAGTTGTTAAAACATCCATGGTTGAGAAAATGAAACCAGGCAGCGTGATTGTCGATGTAGCCATTGATCAAGGTGGTTCGGTTGATACAATTACTCATTACACCACACATGATCACCCTACTTTTATTAAATATGGTGTAAATCATTACGCTGTGGCTAATATGCCTGGAGCAACTAGTAGAACAGCAACGGCAGCATTAGTTAACGCTACCACTCCGTATGCTTTAGCAATTGCTAAAAATGGCATTAGATCTGCTTTAAAATGCCCAACAATTTATTCCGGTATTAACACCATTGACGGTCACTTAACAATGAAACCAGTGGCTGACGCCTTACACATCAAGTACGAAGAAGCAAAGAAATACATTTAGTACTTGATTTCATGAAAAAGTAAAATCTTCATCAAATATAAATTGGCTTTATGTATTCTCTTCCTTATTTTCGTAGACACTTTTGTTTGCATTGATTTTTTAAGGTCTCACTATTGAATATCGACAACCACTGAATAAAACAGCCTCCGTTTAAGGGGCTGTTTTTATTTGGCTGGGATAGATGGATTCGAACCACCGCATGTTAGATTCAGAATCTAACGCCTTACCGCTTGGCGATATCCCATTCTGGTGACCCGTATCAGATTCAAACTGATGAATGCCGCCTTGAGAGGGCGGTGTGTTAAGTCACTTCACCAACGGGCCAAATGTGTTAGATATTATACTAAGATAAGAACAGCGGCATCGCTAAAATGTATGCATTATTGGAATAATCTATTAAAATAATACATACACTAAAGGTGAACTATGGAAAATCAAAAGAACTTAATCACGAGCGAAGGTAAAGAGAGGTTACAAAAAGAACTTCGTTTTTTAATTGATGTTGAAAGAACTAAAAATTTAAAAGCTTTACAAGAAGCGCGTGAACAAGGTGACTTATCCGAAAACGCCGATTACGATGCCACTAAAAATCGTCAAGCCGAAATTGAAGGACGAATTAAAGAGATCCAATCTATTTTAGACCATGCCGAAATTATTAAAGAGAGTAAAGATGATCGTCGAGTAAAAGTTGGTAGTACCGTTACCTATACTGATTTGGATTCTAATAAAAAAGAAACCTACGAAATTGTGGGCGAAGTAGAAGCTGATGCCATCAATAACAAAATCTCTAACCGCTCACCACTAGCGAAAGCGATCATGGGTAAAACTGTGGGTGCCGTAGTCGAAATTCACGGAATCGAACAACCATACAAAATTAAGATTACTGAAATTGAAACTAAATAGGCAACATGAAGCAAATAATATACTTGGCCGTAAATAAGGCCAAACGGTAGTTTAATTAAATAAAACAAGTGATTGTTTAAATATTTATATAATTACTCTCACACAAAAGGACGGGTAGCGAAGCGGCCAAACGCAGCTGACTGTAAATCAGCCACCTCCGGTTTCAGTGGTTCGAATCCACTCCCGTCCACCAGTAAT
>JAISKE010000016.1 GCA_031261045.1 Mycoplasmataceae bacterium
AAATTAAAATTCAAATCGCTTGCTGACTTGCTCGCGATCTTTACTAACCAACACAATATGCAACCTGGCATGCGTAACAAAAATAAATGTTTCGCGTGGTTCTTGCTAATCTATTTTGGTTCGATTAACCTCGATTACGTAAACGAAGGCATAACCGCCGAGGATTTCGTCAGGACGTGGGCGATTAAGTTCGAGGACTTGTGGGCAACCCTCATGAGAAATAAATGAAATGGTGGGGCTTCTGGCAGCGCTGGACGTCGTCGCTTCGGTGGCGGTGGTGCAAACTACCAAACACGCCAAGAATTCGAAGAAGACATTCACATTATTAAATGGGACGTCAATAACCCCAAGTTTAATATTGATACTGTCGAGCCGAAAAGTCCCGTGCAACCCTCTCGTTTACGATAAATAATTTGCTCCCAATATTTATGCTATAACTATTATGCCTATAAGTGAGCCAGACCACTAAGAATTCTACCGAGACAAAAGTAAAACAAAAAACTTTGCGAGAGCTAATACTTGAAATCCAAGTGACACTTAACGATCATAGTAAAAGACTTGAATCATTAGATAAAAGAGTTTTAAATCTAGAACAACACCTTAAACCATTACCGCCAGAATAATACTAAGCACACCCATCATTAATTTTGATGGGTGTGTTTTCGTTTATATAATAAATTAAAGGAAACTTATGCTACATGTATTAAATCACCCATTAATCAAAATCTGTCTTTCTAAAATGCGAAACAAGAATACTGATTCGCGAGACTTTCGTGCTCGTTTAAAAGAACTATCCATGTTAATGTGCTACGAAGTAGCCAAAGATTATCCGGTAGTGGATATTAAAGTACAAACTCCAGTTGGCGTTGCGGTTGGGCATAAGCTTAAAACGGATGTTGTCTTAGTCGCTATTTTACGTGCTGGGTTGGGAATGATTGACGGGTTTACCACTATTATTCCTTCCGCCGCAACAGGTTTTGTGGGATTGTACCGTGATGAAAAAACATTGAAACCAGTAGAATATTACACCAAGATGCCTGACAGTATTAAAAATAGCAATGTAATTATCCTCGATCCGATGTTAGCAACTGGTCATTCAGCTGAAGATGCAGTAACAATTATTAAAACATACAAACCTAAATCCATTAAGTTTGCCTGTGTGGTTTCGGCACCTGAGGGCATTAAAGTTGTACAAAAAGCTCACCCCAAACTAGACATTTACACTTGTGTCATAGACAAAAAATTGAATAGTCAAGGCTACATTGTACCTGGCTTAGGCGATGCAGGAGATCGCATTTTTAAAACAAAATAATATGAAAACTCAAATAAAATTAATTTTCCCAATTGTTACAGGCGCATTAGTTGCCTTCCCTTTCATGAGCGCTTGCTCATCCCATGCTTACAAAATACATAAAATTGTTCGAGTAGCCGGATGCCAAGGCGTTGCTTCTACCAAAAATTACTATTACAACAGCAACAATGACACGATACATAGATACAATTTAAATTGAGAGCATAATAGTGAAATTGATAATATTTACCAATATTTTCAGGACCCTCAAGCGAACCATCACATAGGGGACCTTGAAGTTTATAATGGAAAAATTTATGCCGTTGGTGAGAATTTTGATGGTACAAAAGGTACAAATATAAAAATGGGGATATTTAATGCCAATACTTTGGTCTTTGAAACAACAGAGGATCTTTACCCTGATGAACACGGCCTATGCGAAATTTCTGGTGTAACCGTCGTCCCTAAAACCAATTCTATCTGGGTTAGCTCATGATATGATGGCCCAGATAGTGATAGTGGACATTATTTATATGAATATTCATTAAGTGATTATTCTTTTAAACGAAAAGTCGAAACTAAGCCTTATGCTAAGAGAATCCAAGGAATTAAATATTATGATGGTTATATTTGAGCTACTTGTGATGACGGGAGTAATAAAAAAGACGACGGGGATACCGTTGATCATCTATATCGTATTGACGTATCAAATCAAACAAGTCAATCTGCTCCAGCTAAATTAGTTCATACTTTTGAAGAATTACCACATACTAACGAATTAGAAGGTATAACTTTCGATTACAACACTAAAGAAATGATGGTTATGCAAAACATTAGTGGTGGTATGGTATATATTTATAACAAGTTCTAATTTTATTCTATAATAGTCGAGCACATCAGCAAATTGGTATTGAATCATCGATATCTGGTAACGATGTTTTAGAAGTAAGCTCGCTGAAAAGCCGAAACTATTAGTACCAGATAGTGAACCAAGAACCAAAAATACTTTTGTGTTCAAACACAAAAGGAGACAATTAATGTCAAGATATACTGGAAGCGTCAATCGAAAATCTCGTAGATTAGGTTTTTCGATTCTCGAAAATAACAAAGAATTTTCCAAAGGAAAGAAAAGAACTTATGCCCCTGGTCAACACGGCCAAGCTAATAAGAAGTTAAGCGGCTATGGCGAACAATTACAAGAAAAGCAAAAACTTGCTTTCATGTATGGTTTAAATGATCGTCAATTTAGACGTTTATTTACCATGGCGAAGAAAATGAAGGGTTCCAATGCTTTAAACTTATTAATCATTTTGGAATCTCGTTTAGACAACTTAGTTTACCGAATGGGTTTTGCACCAACAAGACGTGCATCTCGTCAATTAGTAACTCACGGTCATATTCTAGTTGATGGTAAGAAACTAGATATTGCTAGTGCCATCATCCCATTGAAATCAAAGATTTCCGTTAAAGAGAAATCACATAAATTATTTGCTCGTGATGAAAAGGCAGTTACTTTAGGCTTCGTTAAAGTTGATCCAACTACTTTTACTGGCGAATACACTCGTTACCCTGAAAGAAACGAATTAAACCAAGATATCAACGAAACATACGTCGTTGAATGATTCAACCGTTTGGTTAAATAGTTTAAGAACTACGATTAAAGGACACACCTACGGTGTGTCTTTTGTTTTCTATATTAATAATTATTATGTAAGTTATAATTAGTAAAATATGAAAGCAATAGACACTAAAGAGTTATTGGGTAATTTAGAACATACTCTTAAAGATAGTTTAAATGAAACCCAAATCATTGAAGCTAAGAACGCTTTTACTAACAAATATTTATCGCCCATCTATGGTGAATTAAAACTAGCATCCATTGATGAAAAGAAAGAAATTGGCAACTTTGCCAATATTTTTAAAAATCAAATTAACGATTTAACTGATCGTTATTTAAATAAGATTAAATTGGAAAAAGAAAATAGCCAACACAAATTAAATTACGATATTAACATTGATAATGTGAAGTTAGTAAAAGGTGGTTTAACTCCGTTAACTTTAATTACTAACGAAGTGATTGAATTTTTTAAATATCTAAATTTTGAAATTGTTTCAGGTGACGAAATAGTTTCTACTAAATATAACTTCGATCATTTAAATATTGGACCAAACCATCCAGCTCGTGGGCTTCAAGATTCTTTTTTCATCAACCAATTAACTATGTTACGAACACATTGTACTTCGGTAACTGCTGAAATGTTGGACGGTAATAAATCTAAAGACATTCGTTTAGTCACTTATGGTAATGTTTACCGTAATGATGAAGATGATGCCACCCATAGCCACCAGTTTAATCAAGTAGATTTAGTTTGAGTGCGAGATGGTTTAAACATTCGTAATCTAAAATGATTAGTTAGTTCTTTAATCAAACATTTGTTTGGCGAAGAAGTTCAATCGCGATTCCGCTTATCTTATTTCCCTTTCACCGAACCATCATTTGAAGTAGACATGACTTGTACTAATTGTCACGGTAAAGGTTGCTCAATGTGTAAGTTTACTGGCTGAATTGAAGTGCTTGGCGCTGGTATGTTACATCAGAACGTTTTAAAAGACGCCAAGATCGACATCCCTACTGGTATTGCTGCCGGGATTGGTTTAGATCGTCTAGCTATGCTAAAATACGGTATGACGGATATTCGAGACTTGTATTCTAATGACTTCCGTATCTTAGATCAATTTAAGAAGGAGGCTTAATCATGTTAGTTTCTAAACAATTATTAAGTAAATTCCTTCCTAAGATCCACGCTACAGATAATAAAGATATCGTTAATGCTTGCAGTGCTATCGGCGTTGAAGTTGAACAAATTCTCACCCACCCGATAACTAATAACCTAGTAATTGGACAAATCATCGAAGTAACTGATCACCCAAACGCTGATAAGTTACATGTATGTAAAGTTAAAATTAACGATAAAGATATTAATACCATCGTTTGTGGCGCCAACAACGTTGCTACCGGTAAGAAAGTCATTGTCGCTTTACAAAATGCTAAATTGCATGATGGTAGAATAATTGAATATAAGGAACTTCGTAGTGTGTCATCACAAGGCATGATATGTGCTTATAGTGAATTAACACCTCACGCTTCTTTTGAGTCTGACGAAGATAAAGACGGTATCATCCTATTGGATGACGCTGTTGTTGGTGATAAGGACGTTGGTAAATATATCGGATTAAATGATACTCTATTTGAATTAACGTTACCTTCTAATCGTAACGATTTAAATGGTGTGCTATTCTTGTGTCAAGAACTTTCTGGTTTCTTTAAATGAGATTTTCAATTACCTAGTGCTGAAGAAATTAATCCTACGTTTAATGAAGAATTTCGTATTGAATATGACACGCATTCATGTAATGGTTTTGCTGTTGTAAAAATCAAAGATGTAAAACACCATCATTCTAATTGATTAACTAAAGGCCTATTAATGAACAATGGTGTGAAGCCTATAAATGATACCATCGATCGTTTAGCCTACATTACTTTATTAACTAATGTTCCAACCGCCACTTATGATTCTGCCAAGATTACAAACGATTTTGAAATAGCTAAAGCTAATAGTTCTGATTCATTCGTTGGTTTCGATGGTAATAAATATAGCTTGTCAATTAACGATGTGATAGTTAAATCAAACGGTAATATTATAAGTCTCGCTGGCATCATTGGGAATCATGAATTTGGCATGGCAGACGCCACTAAAGACATTGTCGTGGAGTTAGCTAATTTTAATAGTGTTAATATTCGCAACACATCGTTAAGATTAAATTTAACTACCGATGCTGCTCGAAGGTTTAGTAAGCCAATAAGCAACTATGCCATTGAACTAGCAATCTCTTTTATCTATAAGCAATTTACTGGTTATCAAATAAGCGCCCCAATTCCAAAACTGCCGAAGGCACCTCTAGTTAAAGTTAATGTAGATTTGAACTACGTGCAACAAATATTAGGCACTGCTTTAACTGCAGAATCTATCAAAGAGAACTTGACTGCTTATGGTTTCATTTTTGAAGGTGGCACTTGTTTTGTACCGTTATACCGACAAGATATTTCTACTTCTCAAGACATTAGTGAAGAAGTTATTAAGTTTCTTAATATTAATGAATTGCCAGAAGAACCAATTAAATACGAATTAGGTAAAATGAACCCCAATCATGAATATCAATTAATTACTAAAATTAAATCCGTCCTAAACAGTAACTATATTAATGAAGTAAAAACTTATAACCTTGTTAATGAACAAAAATTATCTTCATTTAATTTGTATAAATATACCAAGTTCAATAAAATTGAAAATTCACATAATTCAGAGCGTGCATATTTAAGAACAAATTTAATTAATGAGTTGTTAAAGATTTATGAATATAACAATTCGTACAAGACACCACTACAACCTATCTTTGAAATTCAAAAAATTTATAATAACGACAATGAGCTTAATTTAACTTTATTATCTTTAGATACAATTTACTTAGATTACATCTCTAAATCCAAATTAACTGTCAATATTAATTTTCTAAAAGCGATTGCCAATGCTATTGGTGATCTATTCGGCATACAACTAGAATATTTGCATACTACTGAAACTGGGATTTTTTATAAAAATGAAGAATTAGCTATTCGCTATGGCGGGCGGTTAATTGGTTACATTGGTTT
>JAISKE010000045.1 GCA_031261045.1 Mycoplasmataceae bacterium
AGTGTCTTTAGGTTTTTGGTGATGATGGTTATTGTGTTTCATAGTTCCTCCTTTCTTTTAAAAAATCAGTTATTTATTTTTCAGAATTATTATGTTCGATGTTGTCACCAGATTCTTGACTGTTATCGACGTTCTGTAGATCATCTAGTAATGTTTGTTTATCCGTCATCTTTAGATCATCAAAGATGGAAGATTTAACTTTTTTAGTTCCAGTAGATTGACCACCAATTGGTGGGTTGTTACGGTTTACGGCGTTCCGGTTATAGTTTGGTTTATTATATTGGTTTAAAACATCGCTACCAGAACGGTATTTATTGTAAGTATTCTTAAATGTTTGTTGACGTAATGCTTGCATATCGATCTTTTGGAATTCGATTCCATTGGCTCTAGCATCTTCAATAGTCGATACTTCTACATCAGCTTTTAGTAATTGAGAGATCAAACGAATATTTTGACCTTTCTTACCAATTAATAGAGCTAGTTTATCGGGATGCGTTACTAAAGTAATATAACGTTTCTCCTCTGGAGTTTTAGGTTCTGTGATTGCTACTCCAACTAATTCCGCAGGAGAACATACATTGATAATGTAAGTGGTGAAGTCATCACTATATTCAATGACTTCAATGTGTTCATTATTAACTTGTTCTTGTACGGTACGAATTCTAGAACCACGTGGTCCAATAACGGTTCCCGCAGCTTCAATTCCAGGTTTGTGTGAAATAACTGATAACTTAGTTTTAAACCCGGCAATTCGCGCGATGTCTTTAACTTCAATAATTTTTTCTTGAATTTCAGGAATATTAATATTTAAAAGGTATCTAACTAATCCCGCATCTGCTCTTGAAAGAATAATTGGTCAACCTTTAGTTTGTTCCTTAACGTCTTTAATATAGAAGTTATATTTTTGCCCCGGAGTTAATTTCTCGCCAGGAATAGTTTCTTGACGACTAGCAAACCCAAACGTACTATCTAAGTTAACCGTTACAAAGCCACTCTTCGCATCAACTTTTTCTACTTCAGCATAAATAACTTCACCGATTCTTGGTTGTCATGCAGTAAAGATTTGTTTATTGCTCTGACTAGTAACGTTGTGTTTTAATAATTGTGCTAAATGCATTCTAAGCGATAATTTTGACAAATCTGCTAAAGAGACGGGTTTCTTATAGGTGTCCCCTGCTTTTAACGATTTAGCAATAGCTTGTGCATCTTTAACGGATATTTCTGCATAGTCGTTAAGTTCTGGATTATCATCTACAACTTTAAATAATTGATTAATCTCCATGTGCTTGTTATCATAATCAATAATGACTTCTAATTCGCTTTCAGGGTATTCTTTAATGTAAGATTTGATGATAGCGTCCTTTAAAGAATCAATCACGGTATCTCTAGGGATATTACGTTGATCAGCAATCAGTGTGATGGCATCAAAAATTTGTTTATTAGTTTCTTGACTAGCGTCGTTTTTTGTTTGTTTTGGCATATTTCCTCTATTTTTAATAAATTAAGGAGCCTCGATTTGAAGCTCCTTAAGAAGTTGTGAATAGATTATATACTAAAACGACATTCTTTGATTATTTAATTTAAACTACGACTTCGACTAAAACACTATTCCATAGTATGCTGTCTTTAATCATTTCCATGGAACTACGAACAAAATCATAATCGTCTGGGTACATACCGTCAGCAATATATTCTCAGCAAGAGGTAAATGTAAAACGATCCGGACTAAAATCTAAAATTGTCTCATGTCAAATTCCGGCATTGAACATAACCTTCTTATCACTTCAATCACCATTGGTATAACCAACACGGTGATTAGCCAAATCAGTTTTATCGACATAAACTCGAATGTGGTCAGCAGACGTAATAGGATCGGTGTCGTTAAATCAAAACATAAACATTTTCTCTTTTGTTAAGTCGGTAATTTTATCATCAAATTTAAAGCTCTTAATCAGATCACCACTTTTTAATTGCGTTGCCGATATTTTAATAATTTCTTCCGAGTCTTTTGTATAGTTAGCAATACTTTTTAACATTATTTCGATTGGCACAACCAGTGTAACAGCAGTGGTGCTAATCACTACACTGCCTGCTAATAAAGACAATCCAATTTTAATTTTCTTTTTCATTTTTACTTCCTCCCATTCTGCATTATAGGATCAAGTGTGATAAAAATGACGCATAACGCCATCAAGATTTAGTTGTAAAGAAATATTAGATTAAAGTTCTATACTAAGGTGAATATATATAAAAAATTATTTCTTCTTTTTAGAATTATTTATGGCAGCACCGATGAAACCCATAAACACTGGGTCAGGTTTACCTGGTCATGAATTAAACTCAGGGTGATATTGTACGCCAATAAAGAATGGATGCCCGGGAATTTCAGCCACTTCTACAGTATGTTCTTTGTCTTCGGAGAAAGCAGTAAACTTCATACCTGACTTTTCAAATAAAGGAATGTAACTATTATTAAATTCTCAACGATGACGGTGTCTTTCACCATACTTATCAGCTTTATATAGTTTGTAAGCTAATGAATTTTTACCATCAACCACGCATTGTTGTTC
>JAISKE010000027.1 GCA_031261045.1 Mycoplasmataceae bacterium
TTAATTTCAATTTGATTATTGACGATATGTTTCTTAAAATCAAAAACTTTTGTCACTCAAGCATTACAGGTATTATCTTTCCAGTCGGATGAATTCTTGTTTGCAAATCAGATAGAATAAGCGATTTCTACTAGTCATTGCTTCTTAGTTAGCAATTTAAGGTCTGTTTGAAACTGTTCATTAGTAATATGATCTTGGTGTTGAGCGTTGCCAATGTCATAATATTGTTTATATTCGCCCTGGTCAAATCTGGTATCAGAATTAAATTTAATCTGGTAAACATTTCTAGAGAAATAAACAACGATAGGTATTACAGTAACTAAACCTAGGGCAACGCCACCAATAGCAGCTACTCAAATGTATAATTTTCTTTTAAATTTTGCGTTCTTCATAGATTTAGACCCCCTTTCATTCTTTTGGGCTCACAAAAGTAAAATAAGTGTTGTCATTTGAGTTGTTTAATTTAAAATCGAATCTATTGCCGTTCGGAGCACAGATATATGAGTAAAATGCATCGCCAACAATTATTCGATTTAATATATTGGTCATGTTGGCATAATATCCATACGGGTTCGTTTTAATATATTCATATTCGCCAGTGATAGGATTAAAATATTTGCTAAGATTATACACTTCACCTAAACTAGTGGTAAAAGTAATATCTCATTCCACAGTGTTATCAGTTGCTTGACACACTTTTAAATCCATGCCCTTTTCTGATGATTCGCCCGGATTCGGAGTTTTAATACCAATATTGTTGGTGAATCCAGTGTATAGTGTTCTTTGGTTGCCTTGCGGTTCGGTAGGTTGTTGATCGTTGTATTCTTGATACATATAAGTTGCAAAACTAAACTTTGATAGATCCATATCGCTATTAGCAAATTGTGAATCATCCTTATCATTTGTTAATCAAGCTCAAGTTTCGTTGTCATTTGGTTTATCAAAAATAAGAGACATTTTAATTTGAAACGTGAAATCCAAATAGGCGTCCTTGGTAATGGGAGTATCATCTCCAGTTGGTATTCTTAATTTTTGGTTATATTCATGGGTTGATAATATATTTCAATCTTCATTATTGCCAGTAATTAAGGACGTTCTATTTGTTGGGTTGGGGTTGGGGTCATATTTGATTACTTCAAAATTAGATATTTTAGCAGACCCGATGACTTTATATGACGGTTCACCCTTACAAGCAACTAAAAATGGCATAGTTAAGGTTAAGGCAGCAATTGGCAATAAAATAAGTTTTTTAAACTTCATATTAATCACGCTCCTGTTGAGGTTTAAATTTTCAAACCAAGAATTGAAATAAATAGACAATTACAATTAGGGAATATGGTATAACCATATCTAAAACTTTTATAGTAGGTGTTATGATCTGCATGAAATCATTAGAAGTAACATCTGGAAAGGTTGGAAAGATTCACGAACAATAAGCGTTCATAAAATCAAACGGATTAGTATGAAAAACATTAAAAGAATAAGTTTGTAGCCAAGACTCTGCAAATTGATCCGAAATATAACGATAAGGTCAAAACAAACTAATTAGCATCATTGGGTTGCGGGTGGGTTCAGCGCCAATTAATTGAATTGGTGCTATTCAAAATGATAAGAAGGTAGAAATCAATGTAACCGAAACCCCAAACACTTGAATAGATATCATGGTTTTAGCATTCAAGCCCAATACAATACCAATGGAAGTAGTTAATAAGATAACTAAAATTAAAGCATATAGAATACACCCATAATTTGCAGTCTTCCACATAATTAGCATTTGCCTATTTTTAACTAAAATTAAAGTACATAATCCACAATTTATTAGATAGGTGAAGAAAAATAATATGGTAAAGAATAGACACATAGCAAAAATAAAGGCAATTTTATGGTTACCAGAGTCCTCTATTCTTCGCAATATATTAGCTTTTCGATAAGTAAAAATAATTGCTGGCAATACTAGCAAGCCAATAAAAACGATGGAAATATAAGAAACTGTTGGAAACATCAAGACCGGAGATATTTCACTATTGAACATACTTCATGCTCCACAAGCAGCACATAAAAGAACAGTGGGAATCACAAAAGCGAACAAAATGTTCAATGGTGATTTTCAGAATGATTTATTAATAAATAAAAAACTGGCTCTCATACTAAATACTTTCGGCTACGATTGTATCCAACGACTTTTTTCCTTTCATAATATTTTGGATAGATTCATCAAAGAAAATTTTGTGGTCCTTAATAACAACTATTCTATTGGCCATGTGAGTAATTTCATAAATATCATGAGAAATAACAATTCCAGTAATATTTTTTAGCTTGATGTATTCTTTAATGAAACCAATAATTTGTTATTTGATATTAAGGTCTAAATTATTGCACAACTCATCCAATAATAATATCTCTGGGTTGTGAAATAAAGATAGCATTGCATTAAGCCTTTGTTGCTGGCCACCAGATAATTCGTTTACACGCATGCGACAAAACTTTTCAATTCCAAAAGCGTACACAAAGATTACTAGATCATCAATGGTAGTAGATGATTTATATAATTTGTGAACGAACTGCATGTAATCTCACACTGTTAATGATGGTAGCAGTGTATTGCGTTGATAAGAGATACCAAATTTTTCTGTGGGTGACAAAACATAATCTAAATCATACTCTACCGTTCCTTTAGTAGGTTTTTGATACCCTACGATAATGTCTAACATGGTTGTCTTACCGGTACCATTAGCACCAATTAGTGATATTACATCACCTCGTTTAATTGATAAGTTAACATTGTCAAATAAAACATTCATTTGTTTGGTGGCGGTAGGAAATGTTTTATTAATATTAACAAGCTTAATTAAATTCTTACCATCGTTAACAAAGGATTCACCTTTAATCCTATTAAAGAAATCTTGAGATGCTTTTGTAAAAAAATTTGGATCAGTAAAAGATTGTTCTAATTTTTTCATGAACTCTTTACGATTAATTTTATGTTTATTTTTATTTTGTTCCATATATCTCCTATCTAAAATTTAATATTTTTTTCTTGTAGAACGCTGTTGAAAGCGAAATAAATGATGCAGATAATACCACTGGCAATATTAAATTAATAATTTTATCAGCCTCATAATCAAAAGTGAAGACATTAATTGATTGAATTTGTACTGGAATAGTTGGCGGGATCAAACCAGATAATATATTAGCGTCCCCTGATCAGTAGAAAGCATATATGGCCGGTCCAAATCTCCAGGCATCTACTACATCATAGCCACCAATGCTAAAGTCGCCGGAGCATTGTTTAAGATATCAATCGTTGATATGCATATTAGCTTGATAAGGAATATTGATACCGAAAGGTAAATTAATTTGACCGGCCATATCAAAGTTCATATCAAAGAATGGGATTGGCATTAAATTAGTAATAAATGGATGTTTTACATCAAATATAGAAGAATAACCGAGGTGCATTGATAAGTAATCTTCCAAAGAATCAAATTTACCGGCATGAATTAAATCTTGAACTAATCCGGTGTTCCACTGGTCAGGAGTAATTTTCCCACAATTAAATACTGGCCCTTGGGTAACTGATTCTAATAATAGATTGGTGGTATATCTAAAAGGAGAGAAATAAGTTAAACTTCATAACGAAAATAATTTATAACCGCTATTATCATTGTTTTTAGAATACATTGATATTAATTGCAATGGGATTCCGGCACCACCTAAAAATACTGAAAATAATACAATGGTCATCCCAATAATTTGAATAGAAGTAATTGTTTTTAAAAATGTAGACATTAGTAAACCAATACTGATAGCTAATGCACCATACATAAATAATGAATAAAACAAGCACCCATAATTAATATTAAGCAACATGTATTTAATGTACATACCGTTTTGGTGGTCGGTTAATCAAATAATTAGTGCGCCAATGAAAAAACCAAACGCATATGAAAGAATACTAAGAACTAAATAAAAAACTCCAATGATTAAATAAAACGAATATGGACGTTTGGCACGAACACTTAGTCGTCTTAAGATATCAGAAGTTTTGAAGTTATATAAAATTAAAGGTAAAGACAAACAGGTTAGACAAATCATCGAAATGGTTGCTACTCCAGGAATAATGTAAATCGGTGACAAAAGAGTCATGCTATAGCTTGGTAAAGAAGAATCTACTGAAGTAGTATTCAAGCTTACCGTCATTAATAAGTTAGCACATACAATCAATATTAATGGTAACCCAAAAGCGAAAAATAGGTTCAATCCATTTTTCCAAAAAAACTTATTCAGGAACCTAAAAGTATTAGTCATTGTTTTTCCTATGCTCAGCAACTTTTTTTATGACATCATCAATAATATTATTAGTCCTCTTGGCAACCTTTTTAGCATCAATGGAATTAATTATTTTCTTTAAATTATCAATCTCTTCATCAATCGCTAGTCTGGCTTTATCGCTACCGCCTTCTTTGGGTAAGGTGAGATAAACATGCGCATCGTCTAATTTACCAATGATTTCTTCTTTATTGGCTTCAAACCCACTAAGAAGTGACGATTTCAGACTGTCGTACTTCTTGTTAGTTACAATTTGATAGCCAATATAGATTAAGGCAGTAAGCCCTAAAGTTTTACCAATCCCCATTATTTGGCACCCTTACTGCCTTTTTTAAGTTTATCAATTAAGCTACTAACATTGGTTTTATTGCTAATTAGATATTTACCCAAAGAATTGGAGTTTTGCGCTACAGCACTTTCTAATAAGTCAATGTAGTTTGATACTTTGACTAAAGCCTCTACGGTGGGAGTTAACATTTCTGATTTATAAGTTAAATCTTCAACTAAGTAGTCTAACTTCTTAGCCACAATTCCAATTTTACGGTATGCCACAATCATGTATACAATAGCAAATAAAGCAAGTAATAGTACTACACACCCAACAATAATTAAGACGGTAACACCAGTTGTATTGACACTGCCAGACAATAAATGTTTCATGAGTGGATTATAATAAATATTAACGTATATATATTAATAATAATCTAAGATATTTTGGGGTAACAAGAATCAATTTTACTAGTAATTATTTCTGCTGTGCCTTCAGTGGTAGACGATTGAGTAGAAATTGCTGTGGCAAAAGCCAATTTATCTTTATTTTTTAAATTTAATAGTTCTCCAACAATAAAACCAGCTACCATAGTGTCACCACAACCAACGGTATTCACCACTTGATGTTTTGGCGGAGTAGCACGGTCAACTCCTTGTTTAGTTAATAATAAAGCTCCTTTACCTCCTAATGACAAAACAAAGTTCTTAATTCCTTTATTTACTTGTGTTTTGGCAAAACTAACAGCTTCTTCTACCGTAAAGTTCTTACGATTAAGTAATTGTGCAATCTCATCCACGTTTGGTTTCACTAAATCTGGTAGTGCAGTTAATCCTTGCTTAAGATTATTACCACTAGTGTCTAGGAATACTGTAATGTGATTAGCTTTACAAATATTAATCAATTGCACATAAATATTAGGTTTTATCCCTTTAGGAATACCTCCGCATAAGCTTACTAAAGCCGCGCCTTTGATGATTTTCTTAAAGTGTGCGACAAAGTCTTTAGTGTCGTTTTTTGTAAGCGCGGGGCCTGGTTCTAACATTTCAGACTGAGTTTTATTTACTCCATCATACATATTAATACAAGTACGAGTTTCACCGTGAGGAATATAATGAAAACTATGTTTAATCCCTTCCTTGGTAATCAACTTAGTAAAATATTTACCAGAGTCTCCTGCTAATATTCCGGTAGCAACTACATTTAACCCAAGTGTATGCAATACACGAGCTTCGTTTAACCCTTTGCCACCAGCAGAGTCTATGACTGATGCTACGCGATTAACTTTGTTGACTTGGAAATCTTTCATAATTCATCTTCGGTCAATCGCGGGATTTAAAGTAACAGTAATAATTTTCTTATTCTTGATTGGTTTAAGATTCAATTTCATATTTAAATTATATTTATAAAAATATCAATTACCGCATTACGCTTGTAATTGATATTCATACATCACTAATAATTATTATCAAGTTTGGTTTAGAATTGATGTTAACCAAACCTTACCAATGGATGAATCGGGCAAGGTTAAAACATAAGCATTTAATTTAGTCTTGTACGGACCATTAAAAGCTGCTATGTCAGTATCAGCGTTTTCGATGATCATAATAGAATAATCATAAGCTTCAGGATTCTGATTATTATATAGAGACTTTAGTGCAAGGGTACCGTCTCCGGTTGGAGTTTCGCCACCTGTAGCGCATTCTACACCATTTCAATTTTCTGTCCCGCCTCAAGTTATTCATTCGCCTCAGTCAATACTATTAGAATAAAAAGACGGAGTACCTTCTATACTTTCAGGTTCACTACCAAAAGACACTCCAAAATTGCTATAACTTGATGATGAATCTCTGTATAAGACGAAAGCACCGTTAATAGTTACATCACTCACGCCACCTCCAAACACAACGCCTTGTGCATCGCCTTCTCCTGCATTAAGAGTAAAAATACCATTAATATCTATTTCACCTGTGGTATTAGTCGCAAAATAAACCCCACCAGAATAACCTAAACTATTAACAGCAAAATAGCCGTTGATGGTGGTTTTACCAGCGATAGTTCCTCCAAATTGTAGCGCATAAATAGTGGTAGCGTCACTACATGACGTGTCTATACTAAAGGTTCCGTTAATATTTTGAAAAGAGCCTGTGTCAGTATGAACAAATAGTACTCCAATAGTATTTGAAGTCGTGGAACGAATATCAAAAACACCATTAATATTTTGAGTAGAACTAACAATCTCGTTAGAAAATTGCACTCCATAAGCTACGTCATCAGAATTAATGCTGAAAGTACCATCAATAGTAACATCATTCTTAACCTCGCCATAGAAAACCACGCCAGAAGCTTCGTTTAGAGCGTTAAGAATAAATGTTCCGTTAATGATAACGTCACCAATAATTTGTCCATAAATATAAACACCCCAGGATAAGTATTCACTATTAATAGTGAAAGCACCATCAACGATAAGCTTACCACTACAGTCAGAGTCAAATTCTACTCCAACTGCATAAGAAGTAGCCGAAGTAGCTGTGAGTTCAAATTTGCCATTAACGGTAATTTCACTACTCGTAGCTATAGAACTATCAATATTTACTCCAATTGGATAAACAGCATCAAAAATTTGAAAGCTAACTGTTTTGTCAATATATATATCACCAGTATAAGTATCGGCTGCTTCTGATTCAGTAGTGGTGGCAACCGTAATCCCCAAACCATAATCTACTGCTTCATTAGAAACAATTAAACTATCAGTATTACCATACAATGAAATACTTTCGTTAAAACCAATCATGACTCCAAAGTCAACCACTCCATCAATCACAAAATCGTTAGTAGTAATTTCTGGATGTTCAGATCTAAAA
>JAISKE010000053.1 GCA_031261045.1 Mycoplasmataceae bacterium
TACCCCGAAGCCCATTTTCCAGATACTAAAGATCATAAGATGCAACCATTCAAAACATCATACATTATTATGGCTGCACAATCAGGTGCACCCATCATTCCTTGTTATCATAAAGGAAACTATGGTTTGTTTAAACGTACTAAAGTAGCCATCGGCAAACCGATTTATACTAAAGATTTTTTTGAAGGCACAAATCCTACGCTTGAGCAAATTAATAAAATGAATGAAGACGTATTTAAAAAAATGCTTTGATTGCAAGAAAAGGTTGAGAAGTAATTTATGTCTAAACCGGGGAGAGTTTTCAAATGAAAATTTCTTTTATTTGATTTAGGTAGAATTACGGGCATTTTTCCTGGCTGATTTTTATACATGCCAAAAAAATATAATGCTGATGGCAAACGTTATAAAAGGAATTTTAAAAAGAATGTCATTTTCGTGTGTAACCATAACTCCTTTCAAGATTCCTTTGTGGTGTTAACTTCGTTATTATCGCGTAGAGTTCATTTATTGATGGCGCGTGATGTGATGAAGAAGTTGGGTTACTTTTTCTATAGTCATATTGGTTGTATTCCAATTGATCGTGAAAATATTGACATTCAAGCCTTCAATCAAATGTGTCAAGTAGTTGATGATAAACGCGCATTGGTTATTTTCCCAGAAGGAAAATTAATTGATAGTGATAAATCAATCGCTCCAATTAGATCAGGTGCAATATTGGTGGCTAACAAGACTCATACTCCAATTGTGCCGGTCTATGTGCAGCCTAACCCACATAAATTTCATCGTACCAAAGTTATTATTGGCGAACCAATTAAACCATATAATGAAAAAAACGATGAAATCAATGCTGACGATATTGAGAGATGAACTAATGAAGTTTATACCGCAATGTCTAAGCTAAGAGATACATATTTGAATGTCGCTAAACGTGAGGAGGAAAAATAATGTCTTATTCTAAATACTGAACTGATATTATGAGCGAAGCTTCGCTTAAAATATTAAACGAAGATCCTAAAACTATCAATGCTATTTTAAAATTAGCACTTCACTATTTTCCTAACTCCATTGCCTTTCGTGATAATCAAGGTTTATCTCGTACATTCTTGCAATTAAATGAAGATGTTGGTAAGATTCGTTCTTTTCTAAAGAATAAAGGCATTAGCTGTGGTGACCATGTGGCTATTGTTCTTGGAAATAATTATGATTTCGTTAAATCGTACCTAGCAATCACTACTTATGGTTGTGTTGCAGTCCTAATACCATTACAAATGCCAACCAACAACATTGAAAACATTACAAAGTTAACAAATTGCAAATTAATTATTGACAGTTCTTCATTACCACGAACTTTAGATTTAACAATCACATCTGAAGCTAATATTAATTTTGATACTAACGCTACCATTATATTTACTGGCGGTACAGTCGGTAAACCTAAAACCACCATGTTAACTCATGGCAATTTGTGCCGTGGTGCAATGAATGGATCTTATGGATTCAAAAATTCATTAGGTCGTATTTATTATGATTTAGTACCTTTTACCCATGTATTTGGTTTAGTGCGTAACCTTTTAACTGGTATCGTCACTGGTTCTGAACAATTCCTTTGCTTAGATATGAAAGATTTCGTAAATGATCTAAGTATTTGTAAACCAACTATTTTAATTTTAGTACCAGCTCTTGCTGAATTAATTTGAAGTCTATTAAAACAAAATAAACAAATCGCTGGCGGTAGATTAGAAACCATTATTTGTGGTGGTGCACCCGTACCTGTAATATTAATTAAACGTTTATTCGCCGAAGGCGTTGAATTACTTCCAGGTTATGGTTTAACCGAAACTGCTAATTTAGTTACTGGCAATCCACATCCACTTGATAAACTAACTTCCGTTGGGCGTCCATATGATTATCAAGAGTTAAAGATTATTGATGATGAATTGTGAATTAAAGGTGAAAATGTTGTTAAAGAATATTACCACGACGATGTTAACACTAAAATATCATTCCAAGATGGATGATTCAAAACTGGGGACTTAGCCAAAATCGATAAAGATGGTGATTTATACATTATTGGTCGAATGAAAAATTTAATTATTTTGGATAATGGAGAAAAAGTTTCACCCGAAGCATTAGAAAGCGAGTTAAAGAACTATCCGCTAGTTAGAGACTCATTAGTGTATGGGGATACAAACGAATCTGGTAATCAAGTTATCACCGCTGAAATTTTCCCATGTGCTGAATATGTTAAAGCAGCCAATGTTACTGATATACCTGGCAGCATTCAAAAGATTGTTGACGAAATTAATAATCGTTTACCTTCCTATATGGGGATGCATAAAATTGTTATTCGCAAAACTGATTTTGAAAGAAACGCAAGTAAGAAGATAATTAGGAAGTAACATATATGTTAGAACAAATTAAAGCTATATATAAGAAGGTCATGGGTTCCAAGGCTGTTGCTGATTCTAAGATTAATGCTAATAGTCGTTTATTTGATGATCTAATGATGACTAGTGTAACCATTTTAATGATGGCGATTACAATTCAGAATCAATTCAAAATTAAATTACCTAACCTTGACACTATGAAAACATTAACCGTTCAAGATATTATTAATGTAATAGAAAGTTTAACCAAAAATGAAAAATAAGGAAACTTGAGATTATATCGAACCTAAGCCTGGAGACCAAATTAGAGTCAAACGAGCTAATTATTATCATCATGGCATTTATGTGTCCCATAATGAGGTAATTCAATTTGGTCATGGCGATGAAAGAGATGCTGGGCATTCAGAGAGAATTGATATTAATAAAGTCACATTAACTGAATTTTTAAAAGGTGGTTTTCTGGAAATTAGAGTTTACTCTAGAAAAGAACTTAATAAACGTAACGACCCCACCAAGACAATTCAAATCGCTCAACAATGTTTAGGTAAGAGAGGTTATCATATACTAGATAACAATTGTGAGCACTTTAGTAATTTCTGTGTGTTTAATAAAAGATATAGTTCGCAAACAGAATCTTTTACTAACGAAGTATTAAAGAAGGTTAAAAAATAATGCTAGTTTTACTTTTATCAAATCCCCTTCGCTTTAATAATCAAAAATTTCTTAAGCTTTTATCTTTACCAGACCAAAAGAAAGCCTTAGACATTCATAATCGTATCGTGCAAGCACAATTTATCGGCGGTCGTTTATTATTAAAGGAGTGTTTACATCGCACTAACAATGATAAATTACTTAATGCTAAGATTGTTATTAGTAAAAGTGGTAAACCACAATTATCACACTCTAAAATAAAATTTAATATTTCTCACACTGATAAATTAATTGCTTGTGCAATTGGTAGTCAAGATATGGGGATTGACATTGAAGCGATTAATCGTCGTACTATTTTACCGAAAAACACTACACTTAAACAATGGGTGTGACTCGAAGCGTGTTCCAAATTAACCGGCAAGGGCTTAACTCAAATTCAAAATCATTTAGATGCATCTAAGTTTAAGCATTTCGAATCTCGTATCTTAAATCACTATTTAGCGATCGCCACACGCAACCGTGATGAAATTAAAATCTCAAAGATAAATCGACTTACTTTTGTATAGATTGACTTGTATAATTAAAGAAGGGATGTATTATGAAAAAATGACCAAATCGCTTACTGACTGCCGGTATCACATGTACCATCATCGGAACTGTAATTTTAATTGCGGGAATCGTATTGACTGCAATTGGAGTTAATAATAGCACGATTACCAATTGAAGTGATTGAGGGGACCAAATTAACGATACGGGGTTAGGCGGCATTGCTTTAATTATTCTTTCTGTTGGATTATTTCTAGCTGAAGGGATTGCTTGTTGAATTGTTGGTGGTATCTTCAAGCACAAATATTCTAAAAACCACAAACAAAAATAACTAATTCCGTTTTTTAATATACAATATTAGGGTATAAAGAAAGTAGTCGCACGACTCACCTGATGACTTTGGCAACAATAGTTATGGGTCCCATGCTTTAAGTACGCAAGTATTTAAATCAGAGTATTGTGCCTCCACGAGACACAATACTTTTCTTTATATGAAATTTTAACAAGAGGAAACATGGAACAAAAACCAATAAACGAACGAATCAGAGAAAATGAATTAATGATCATTGATGAAACTGGTGCTAAATTAGGGATGATGAAGAAATTTGATGGCATCAACCTAGCTAAAGAGAGAGGCTACGATTTAGTATTAATCGCCCCTGGCGGTGCTGGTCGACCGGCAATTGCCAAGATTATGGATTTCGGAAAGTTTCTGTATGAACAGAAATTAAAAGAAAAACAAAATCGTAAGAATCAAACCGTCATTAAAGTAAAAGAAGTTAAGGTTAGACCACAAATTGGTGATCATGACTTGGACTGAAGAGCAGCACAAGCTAAACAATGATTAGAAGATGGTGCCCAAATTAAATTTAAGATTCAAGCCTATGGTCGAATTGGTTACAAACCAGAATTGATTCAAGAGACTTATGATAAGTTCTTAGCATTATTAGGTGATACGGCTAAAGTGATTACCCCACTTAAGAAGTTAACCCCAGTATTGTATGAATGTACGATTGTTAAAAATAAGTAAAGGAGCTATTTATGGCAAAACTAAAACACAAAAATAAGAAATCAGTAACAAAAAGAATGAAACTTACCGCAAGCGGTAAATTAAAAATACATCATTCACATCGTTCACACCAAGCGCACTGTAAAACAACTAAACAAAAAAGACATTTAAAACACGCTGGTTATTTATCTAAACAAATGTCTAAGCGACATAAATATACCATAGGGCATTAAGGAGAAGCATATGAGAGTTAAAGGTGGACCAACTACAAGACAAAGACGAAAAGTCACTAAGAAACGTGTCTCTGGTGCTTGAGGAACTAAACATACTTCCTATAAGATTGCTAGACAAACATTAATTCGTTCTAGTGAATATGCTTATCGTGATCGTAAAGCTAAAAAACGAGATTTCCGTAAATTATGAAATACCCGTATTAATTCCGCAGTTCGTGAATTAGGATATAACTATTCGACATTCATTAATGCGTTACACAAAGCTAAAATTGAAATTAACCGTAAGATGTTAAGCGAATTAGCGATTAGTCAACCAGAGGCTTTTAAAGCTTTAGTTAAATCTGTAATGAAAAAATAAATAGGGTTTAATGAAATACCATTTCATTTACAATCCCGTTGCCGGTTACGGCATTAGTGCTAGAGTTTGAGACGAAGTTCAAGAGTTTCTTGCCAGCATTAATTTTAAATATACCTTACATGAAACTCAATACGTGGGTCATGCCGAACAAATTGCGAGAAAGATTAGTTCTATAAAAGAGGATGCTACAATTATTTCTGTTGGTGGAGATGGCACCTTATCAGAAATCATTAATGGCATCATTAATTTTAATAACATCACCATTGGTTGTATTCCGTGTGGGAGTGGTAATGACTTTGTCGCTTCTACAGAATTAAGGGATAAGACTCATATCGAGACCTTGAAATATATTCTTAGAGGTGTATCTCGAAAAATAAATTTTATGAATGTTAATGGTCACCGCGTTATTAATGTAGCCGGTTTTGGTCTAGATACTGATGTACTGAAGAAGTTTTACAAGATGCACATGTTTTCTCCTAAGTTCCGTTATAAAGTTGCCACAACAATTAAAACATTAACTTTCAGATGACATGATTGTGAAATTAGAGTGGATGATGGCGAATGAGAAAAGTTAACCGTAATTTTATTAACTGTTGGTAACGGTATGAGTTTTGGCGGCGGTATTAAAATGTGTCCTACCGCTTTAATTGATGATGATTATTTAAATTTGTCTTATGTAAGTAAATTCCCTCGCATTAAAGTATTGCATTATCTCTCTAAAGTGTTAAAAGGTAAAGTTCTAGATATCCCCGTAGCACGTTCGGTGAAATGTAAAAAAATTGATATTAAGATCAATGCTAAAATTTATCAATATGATGGAATCTTAGTGGAAAACCAAGATGCCATTAAGATTTCAATTGCTAAAGAAAAAATTAATTTCTTAGGCTAGTAAAAATATCTACTAAATCATCACGCATAACCAACTTCGCTTGTGAATCATAGGGAGTTGGTTCTTTATTTAAGATCACAATATTTTTACCACGAAACATACTAAAGATTCCAGCAGCTGTAGAAACACTCAAACCAGTTCCGGCAACAATTAATAAATCGGTATTGTTTAAAGTTTTTTGACAGTTTTGTAATACACCTTCATGTAATGATTCCCCATATAGAACCACTTTTGGTCTAATTACTCCACCACATGAACAACGCGGGATGCCTTTAGCTTTCTTAATATATTCGACAGGGTATTCTTTACCACACTTCATGCAATAATTTTTATAAACTGTTCCATGGAGTTCGATTACATTTTTACTACCAGCTAGGGTGTGTAATCCATCAATGTTTTGCGTAATGACTGCACCCATTTTCTTTTCTTTTTCTAGTTTAGCTAATGTTGTATGAATAATGTTGGGTTTAATATTGTCTAATAGCATTTGATGTTTATAAAAATCAAAGAATGCTTCAGTATCATAAATTAATGCTTCCACGCTTAATAAATATTCAGCGTTCTTAAACCTTTTATATAAACCGTTTTCGCTCCTAAAATCTGGAATTCCGCTAGCAGTAGAAACTCCAGCGCCACTAAGCAAAACAAATGTAGGATTTTCCTTAATTAATTGCTTTAATAATGTGATATCACTTTTGTTAACCATTAATCTATTTTAAGATTAAAATAGTGTTATGAAGAAACAACTTGGTTCTAAAAAGTTGCAACTATCGTTAGCTGAATTTGTATGATATGGGTTTAACTTTATGGTTGGAGTAACATTTGTTAGTTATTTTGCAATTGCAGCGAATATTACTGGCGATGGCATGGGTTTACACGTAATTTGAGTTTGGGCGTTGGATGGAATCTTCGCTACCGTTTGTGCCATGTCTTTTGCTAAAATGTCTCGGGCCCATGAAGCTGGAGCCAATGGTGCGGCCTATGTGTATGCCCGGAGTACGTTTGGTAGAACCACCGGGCTCCTTGTGGGGTTCATTCAATATGTGTATTTACCATTTTCTCTATCGTATCAAATCATGTCGGTTATGCACGTTACTTTTGCTATGGAGTTTCAAGGACTAGTATCTACTAAATATTCTATCTACTTAGGTTCATACACTGATTTATGACTAGATTTAATATCAGTATTAATATATTTAGGGTGTGTTTTTGTTGTGGTGAAAGGTGCTTCGTGGTATAAAAAAATCGCTAGTAGCAGTGCTTTAATAAAGTGAATTTCAGCTGGCGCACTAATTATATTGGCAGTGTATCTATGCTCCAATCATAATACTGGTAGTGCTAATTTAAATGCATGATCTCATAATTCAAATTTAACCATATCGGGTTTTACCAAAACATTCAATTCATGCTTCTTTGCATTCATTGGCTTTGAATTATTTGCAACCGCTGGTAAAAACGTGAATAATGCACAAAAGAATGTTAGTCGCGGTATTTTAATAGCAATGGCATTAGCGGTTGCCGCTTATTTGTCTTTAACCGTCCTCTTTTTTGCAGCCATCAGTCCTAACACAGGTTTCGCAGAGAATTTTAATATTCAGATTTGATTTGTCCTCGAACATAATTTACCAATTGGAATAACGTGGGCCGGTTTTGCGATTACTATTGTCAGTATTCTCGCCATGCGTATTAATAGTTTTATGCAGAAATCGCTCTACGGTGGGACTACTTTACAGCCACTTGCCTACGAAGGATTCTTTCCTGATAAATTCGGTAAATTAAATGACCGTCAAATACCAGCAACTGCTGCTAAATTAAACATGATTATTGTTTTAGGAATGTGTGTGGTATGATTAATTATCCCTGACATTATTAAGGGCAGCATCATTACGTCTAAAGAAGGTTTTCATCCAACGCCCGCTGTATACTTAGCCACAACATTTACGGTTTTTAACGTTCAATCTTTAAGTTCTTTTGCGTCAGTTATTGCTATTTTTGTATACATGATGGTAATTCTAGCTACCATGACATTAGCTGTGCAGAAAAAAATTAAAATGAATGTTGGTGAATATGCCATGTATTCATTAACACTAGCTTTTCTAGGATTCATTTTTGTTTTCCATTACTATAACATTATTGATAAAGCAATTGACGCACCATCTACATCTAGCATTACAGGATTAGGTATTGAACTATTCACAACCTTAGCAGTAATATTATTCTTTGTTATTTGAAATAAAGCTTACTACCAAAGAAAAGTCCAGACTAGAACAGTGAGCCAACAACGTGTGAAAGACAAGGCTTTTCACCAACTATCCGTCAAAGACGAAAAGTATCTTATGGAATAAATAGATTAATAAATTAATCTTAAGTGTCTTTATATAATTAATGAATGAAACTAGACAAGATTACCTTACGAAGTGAGAATTTTGCTGATTGATATACCAGTGTTATTCAAGCCGCTAAACTAGTAGAATATGCACCTATAAAAGGGATGATAATCTTTCAGCCTAACGGTTGAGCAATTTGACAAAACATTGTTAAAGAAATTGATCGAAGATTTTTAACTAAAGGGATTAGTAATGTGCAATTACCTTTATTTATTAAATATTCTGATTTTGCGAAAGAAAGTCAACACGTAGAAGGCTTTGCGCCTGAATTATTCTTAGTTACCAAACAAGGTAATAAAGATTTAGAAGAACCATACGTTATTCGACCAACAAGCGAGATTGCTTTTTGTAATTACTTTAAAAAAATTATCAATTCTTATAACGATTTACCAATCAAAGTAAACCAATGATGTAATGTTTATCGAGTAGAGAAAAATACTAGACCATTCCTACGGAATAGTGAGTTCTTTTGACAGGAATTACATACCGTTCACGCTGACGAGCAAGAAGCAAAACAAATGGCTGTTGATATGATTAGTTTGTATAAAGATTTTGTCAAGTACTTTCTATGCATTCCGGTTCTAATGGGAGAAAAAACTGAGGGCGAAAGATTCGCTGGTGCCAACAACACTTATACGATTGAAGCATTAATGCAAGATGGTCAAGCGCTACAATGTGGTACTTCTCATTATTTAGCCCAGAACTTTTCTAAAACTTACGATATTAAATATCAAACTAAAAATAATACGTATGATTACGTACACCAAACATCGGCAGGAGCTTCTACAAGATTAATTGGTGCCATCATTATGTCACATTCCGATGATAAAGGATTGGTGTTGCCAATTGGTGTAGCGCCAGTACAAGTTGCTATTCTTCCAATTTTTCCTGAAAAAGACCCACGAGTAAAAGAAACTAGCGAAGCGTTATACGAGATGTTGCATACTAAATATCGTGTCAAAGTAGATAATAGTGATAAAGGTTTTGGTTTTAAAGTAAGCGAGCAAGAAGTTAATGGGACTCCCATCACTCTAGTATTTGGACCAAAGGATGTGCAAACCGATACTATTACTTTAATTAGACGAGATGACGGTATAAAAATTAGTGTTCCTTTAAAAAATATTGTAGAAATAATTGAAAAACAGATTCACGAATATCAAATTAGCATCTATAAAAAGGCGGAAGATCATTTAAATGCTTCAATTGTAGAAATTAATACGTTAGAAGACCTTAAGACAGCCATCGCAAACAAGAAAATAGCAAAAGCCCTTTGAGCCGGAACTCCCACTGATGAAAAAGCTTTAAAAGAGCAAACTGGCATTACGCCACGCTGCATTATTGAACCAGTGAATTCTGGGAAATGTTTTTTTACTGGACAACCAGCTAAATTTTTAGTATATTTTGCAAGGGCATACTAGTATGAGTAAGTTTAAACAGTGGTTTGATAAAAAAGCACATCGAGGGATGGAAATTCATTCCTCAATTGCTAATTTAAAACGTTTTAAATGAAAGAATAAAAGTATTCGTTTTGCAGTTTTCTTAATTTTTGTAGCAGCGGTTGTGTTGTTCTATTTCTTTGGTTTAACATACAAATCTGGTGATGTTAGCGACTCTTGATATATTTGACCTACACACCATTCGTTAGGAAGATGAATGTGCTTTGTCTTTGGTTTAATTTTATTTCTTGGAGCAGTAGTGGTTGGTGCTTTGCTTTGTGGTCTCTATTATCCAATTATGTTTAAGACATCTCAAGCATTGTATATGCAAACTGATGAATATAAACGTAAACAAACTGCGTACGAGAATGAGGATCTAGGAAAGTATTCATTACGCGATCTAAAATGGTTGAAGAAAGCGAAATACATTAGCAAATTTACTTATAATGTTGAAATAACTAAACGAAAGCAAAAAATAGCTGACAATTTAAAGAGGAAGAAACATGAAGAGAAATAATTATTTAAGTTGAGATGAATATTTTATGGGTGTTGCAAAATTATCAGCACAGCGTTCTAAGGATCCAGGAACCCAAGTTGGTTGTTGTATTGCCACTCCAGATAACCGTATCGCTTCTTTAGGATACAACGGTTTACCTCGTGGTTGTGATGATAATGAATTCCCTTGAAATCGTGAAGGAACTCCTTTGGAAACTAAATATTTGTACGTAGTACATTCTGAATTAAATGCTATTTTAAATTTTGCTGGTAGTAGTTTAGATGGTTGCAAAATTTACGTAACCTTATTTCCTTGCAACGAATGTGCAAAGGCAATCATTCAATCTGGTATTAAAGAGATTGTTTATGGTGAAGATCGTTATGCAGATACTGATGCTGTAAAAGCTTCTAAGAAAATGTTAGATGCTGCTGGCGTAAAACATCGTAAATACAAGTCAAGCAATAAACAAGTTGTCATTGAGGTTTAAATGGAAGCAAGCACTCCAACATTATCCCCTGAAAAGAAAGAATCGAAGTGAGTTGTCGATTTAAAGAAATATTTAAAACAAAATTTTTCTTTAAAAAATAATTTATGGCGTTTACTTTGAATTATTGTTGGCGTATCTATTGCCTTAATCCCGACATTAACTTGTAATTTGTTAATTAGACATGGGCAAACTCCTTGATTAATATCGCATCGAGTAGATAATAATGGTATCGCATTTGGGATGAACATGCCTGCTGCTGGCATTTACGCTTTACAATCAGTGATTTGCATCTTAATTGCTGTAGCGATTGTGTTTAACACTAAATGGTACTATGTAATCTTGTTATCGTTAGCTTTCCTAGGTGGTTTCTTTAATATTATCGATCGTGCAGCTAATCATGGCTACGTTATTGATTACTTACCAACTGGTGGTACTACTTCGAATTTTGCGGATGTATTTATTTTAATTGGTATTATTGGTTTTGGTGTAATCTACATTATCATGAGCATTATTGCCGTAGTGAACGAGAAAAAAGAAGCTAAAGTAGAACAACCAACTAGCGATAACCCCAGCGCCCCTAAAGTTGATTAATTGAACAATATTTTTTAATAAAATCTGCTGGCGTCATTATTTCAATTCCTTTATATCGATGCTCAAAAAAATCTTTATCGCCAGTAATCAAAATATCGCATCGGGAAACAATTGCTCCACCTAATATTTTTTGATCTCGATTGTCTCTAATTTTTAATTTGAGATCTCTAATTTGTTGTTTTCTCACAGCAAAATATTTATATTGTATGGTCCTAAGAAATTCTCTCATCGGTCAGCGATAATTATAAAATTTCCTTTCAGTTGTTCACTCTGTTTCCGATAGTAAAAAATTATTAATGATTAAATCATGTTGCTCACTAATGCTATCTAAAATCTTTGTGCATATAGAACTATTAAAGAAAAGTGCTGAAAATATTATATTTGTGTCAATCGTTACTCTCATATATCTTCTTTGTTTTTCCGTAAATCATCAAGTAAATCTTGCTCGTTTTTATATCCGTATTCCTTAGACGCTCCAGAAAATCCTTGTTGAGCTTGATACAAAGCATATCGCATTTGACTCATGACTTTAACCTCAAACCCTTCAATTACAAAAAATACTTTTGACGCTCTTTTTAGTCCTAATCTTTTTCTAATGTCAATAGGGATAGTTATTTGTCCCTTGCTTGTTACTGTGGCTTCCATATTCCTTACTTTTCCTTACTTATTAAGTATACCACAAGATTTAATAATTGTTTTTATAATTCATTTGATGGATAAATTTATTGTAAACCTTTTAGAACACAAAACTAGACTAGATGTTTATTTAACAAAACAGTTAAACAAACATCGTAGCTATGTTGATAAATTATTCGATCATCAATTAATTAAAGTTAATGGGGGGCTAGCAATTAAAAAGGGGCAATTAATTTCTAATGGGATGATAATTGAGGTTGATGATTTAATTGAAAAAACTCCTAAAGTTGTTAAAGAGAAGGCTAAGAAGATTAAGATTGTTTATGAAGATAATGACGTAATTGTTATTAATAAACCTAAAGATATCTTAACTCATCCCACATCATTTAAAGAAACCAACACCGTAATCAATGGTTTGCTACCTAAGATTAAAGTTAAGGAATTTGAAGATAAACTAAGACCGGGTGTCGTACATCGATTAGACCGTAACACTACTGGTTTAATGGTAGTTGCAAAGAATGCGAAAGCATATAAATCATTATTAGATCAAATCACTAAAAGACGTATGATGCGTAAGTATTTAGCCTTAGTTCATCATAATTTCCAAGATAAATATTTATTAATTAAGGCTCCAATTGATCGTAGTAAACAAGATTTATTAAAGATGGTGGTTAGTGATGAGCCAAAAGCAAAATTAGCTTCTACAGAAATTACTGTTTTAGAAAATTACAATAATGGTGCCTTAATTGAATGTCACTTGTTAACTGGGCGCACACACCAGATTAGAGTTCATTTAGCTTACATTCATCATCCTGTATTTAATGATGCGCTATATGGTTCCAATGACGGTTATGGCGATTATGGACAGTTTCTACATGCTTATGAATTATCTTTTATTCAACCGACTACTAAAGAGCTATTATCATTTGAAAGTAAACCAGATAAGACATTCAATGAACTAAAAACTCGTTTAACCAAGGGGCGTTTAAATGATTAGTTTATTTGTTGATGCATCTCTAAGTTATTGTAACCTTGCTATTATTGAAAATAATAAAGTGTTGCGCCATATCTCCATTAAGACTAATAATAATTTAACTGATTTAATTGTAGAACACATTGATGAATTATTAAATAGTGCTCGTCTTCATCAAAAAGATGTAAAACGGCTATTAATTGTTATTGGCCCAGGAAGTTTTACAGGTATTAGAGTAGCAAGCACAATTGCTAAAACTTGAAATTTCGTATACCAAACACCAGTCTACATTATCAACTCGTTGTGATTGCAACTGCTAACCAATGATGGTATCTCATTGATTGATGCAAAAGGTGGAAATTGATACGTCAGCGGGTTCAAGAATAATAAACTCATTATTAAACCACAGATGTTAAATGAAAATAGTTTGAAATCTATTTTAAGCAAACATCAAGAACTAAAAATCTATAAAGATTATAATAATGTGGATATCTTCAAAAATTTATTAAAACATATTGATGATTTTAAATTGATTAAAGATATTCACAAATTAACTCCACTATATATTAAGAAGGCTTTGTAACATGGAAATTAAAACACTAACTGCGGTTGACGCTGAGCTGATAGCTCAATATGAAAAAGAATTTGAAAAGAATAGTAAATATACTTTAACGCACATTCTATCAATGGTTGCTAATCCACAATATGTCTGTCAAGCAGCTTGAGAAAATAATAAATTAATTGGTTATATGTTTTCTTTAGTATCAATCGATAGTGTTGATGTGCTAAAAATATTTATTTTATCAGATTATCGACGTAGAGGTTTCGGTAAAGAGTTATTAACAGAAATTATAAAAAGTTACGCAATGAAGCCAGTATATTTAGAAGTTGATGAATCTAATGAAGTAGCCATTAATTTTTACAAAGCGATTGGTTTCGTAAGAATTCATATGCGTCGAAATTATTACGATTATCAAAAGAATGCCATAATAATGGTGAAGGAGCCTGAATAATATGAATTTACATGAAGCAATTGTTAAAATAAATAACGAAATCGCTGCCAACACTTTATATTTAAATAAATTAGATGCAGCAATTGGTGATGGAGACTTCGGTAGTAATGTTACTAATGGTTTTAATCTATTAATTAAACGAGAAGCAGAATGAAAAGATCTTCCGTTAAGAGAAGCAATGATTAAATGTGGAAAATTATTCTCATTTAATATTGGGGGCAGTTCTGGTCAACTATTTGCAATATCTTTTATTAGAATTGGTATCACCTTAGGTGACGCTACAGAAATTAATAATACTGTTTTAGCACATGCTATTAAATTTGCTGTTGAGGGAATTCAAAAACTAGGCGGCGCTAAACCTGGTCAGAAAACTTTAATTGATGCGATGATTCCCGCTTATGAAGCCATTGCTCAATCTACATTATCTACTTTAGATTTTAAAGCAGGCTATGAAGGTGCTTTAAAAGGTGCGGAAGCTACCGCTGATATGTACCCCATGCGTGGTCGAGCAAGTTATTTAGCTGAACGAGCACTTGGTCATATGGACGCTGGTAGTAATGCAATTGTTTTAATATTTAAAGCATTAATGTAAATAACTATTTGTGCTTGTTGTTAATAATTTTAATAACGCATTCCGTTGTTTCATTACTAATAGTTTTGGATAAGATACCGGTATTCTTAATGGTGTCAAATGAATCGTTACCACTAAGGCCTTCATGTTTATTAACATGCCCTTGTGCTTCTGCTATGTTAAGTGCTAGAAAGTTTGACGATAATGCCGCTACTATTTTATAAGTACAGCTTAATTTAGCGCCATCACATAAAGCACTGCCGTTAGAAATAATACACATGTTAATTAAACGATCAATGGTTTTTAAATCATCGCCACGTTGGAACATAATTCCAGCAACCGCTGCGGTAGTTGCGGCGATGACGCTACCACAATATGTGGAAAGGGCACCGATATGTTGTTTTATGACTCAACAGATTAAATGAGCGAACGCTAGGGCTTGCAACATTTTTAATTCTGGAATCTTGCGTTCTTCGGCATATACATATTGTGGAATAATTAATGTTAAACCGTGATCACCACTATCAGATGACGTCATAACCGGTAGTGGACAACCCATCATTCGGGCATCGATTCCGGCATTGACATTCCTTAGCACTTCAAACTTTCATGGTGTCAATAAAAGTTTTTCTGATGTTTGTGTAACTGCTTTTGTGAAAGAATCGTGAGGATTAGTTTTTAAACCATGCGCTACAATCTTCTTATTCATTGTAACACCATCTTTTAAGAAACCTATTTCTCTAGCGGTGAATGATTGACATGCTTGGTAAATATCTTCCAATGAATAGTTGTCTACATTTCAATGAATAGTATTAGTTTTAATATTGTCTATGTTGCTAGTTTGAATAATCTTACCATTGACTTTAATGTAAGCAATGTTATCGTGTGTTTTTTCAATTAATGCTTCAGCAACATTACCCTTATTATCTTTAAGCGTAGTTAACGCATATACCGGGTCTACATTAAATGGCACACTTACATGAATCATGTCGGCGGTCATCATTTTATTTACTTTAGTAACGTCACTAGCTTTTAAATCAGAAATGATTGCTAGTTTTTTGCTAGTGTCAGCAATAATAATTCCGGCAGCTACAATTCCCTTTACACCAGGGGAACCAAGTTTAGGGACGCCTACTGAAATAACGTTACGATAAATATATGGCGAAACAATAACATCAGCTCTCACTATTTTATTAGTTAGATGCTCGCTAGCGGCTGCCGCTGATAAAGCAATCGCACCAATCTCTGTACAACCTAAAGCTGGTTTGCTTAAAGTTGGTAATAGTTTTAATAGTTCATCTAGTTTACGATTAACTTTCATATTACTTGGCGTTTACTTCTAATTGTTCCAAAATTTTAATTTCATCAACTAGTTTCTTTTGAATTTGATCAAACATATCGCTTTCTTTTAAATTACGTTGTGATAACGCTTGATCAATTTGTGCGCGACGTTCCTTCAATACAGATTTAGTTGGATCATCAGTAAATTCAAAGAAGTCGGTAATCACATTAATTGTTTTGCCATCCATTTTAAATACACCGGTGTTAATTAAAACATGAACCGCTTTATCTTTGGTACTTACTATTTTACAAACAGATGGTAAAATGGAACCGATGATCGGTTGATGGTCAGCTAAAATTCCTACAACGCCGTCTGGTGTACGAAGACTAATTTCATAAATATCGTCTTCGAATAAAACGCCATTGGGTGTATCTACTTTTAGATGAAACATCTTTGCCATAATTATTTCTTCTCTGTTTTAACTCTTTGTCTTACTTGCTCAATGCTTTCAGCATATAAGAAGAAGTTCTCTGGAATGGTGTCACAGTTACCATCAATAATTTCTTTGAAACCTTGAATGGTATCTTTAATCTTCACGTAAGCTCCTTTATAACCAGAGAATTTTTCAGCTACAAAGAATGGTTGTGATAAGAAGTTACGAATCTTACGAGCTCGCATGACAGTAGTTTTATCGTCCTCACTTAATTCATCCATACCTAGAATGGCAATGATATCCTGTAGTTCTTCAAACTTTTGTAGAATTTCTTGCACTCCACGAGCAGTTTTATAGTGTTCCACACCAACAATGTCTAGTTCTAATAAACGACTAGATGATTCTAATGGGTTAATCGCTGGATAGATACCTAAAGAGGCGATTTTACGATCTAGAACTGTTTTTGCATCCAAGTGTGTAAACGTCGTAGCAGGGGCAGGATCAGTTAAATCGTCAGCAGGCACGTAAATGGCTTGAATCGATGTAATTGAACCGTTTTTAGTGGATGTAATACGTTCTTGTAATTGACCCATTTCATAGTCTAAAGTAGGTTGATAACCCGCTGCAGAAGGCATACGACCTAATAGGGCAGATACCTCACTACCAGCTTGGGTAAATCGGAAAATGTTGTCAATGAATAATAATACATCTTGGTGCGCTTCGTCACGGAAGTATTCCGCCATCGTTAGGGCTGTAAGCCCCACACGCATACGTGCACCCGGTGGTTCATTCATTTGACCGAACACTAAGGCTGTTTTATCAATAACGCCACCTTCAGTCATTTCGTAATAAAGGTCATTACCTTCACGAGTACGTTCACCAACACCGGCAAATACTGATAGACCACCGTGACCAGTTGCAATATTATGAATTAATTCTTGAATCAAAACTGTTTTACCAACACCGGCACCACCAAATAATCCAATCTTACCACCCTTGGCATATGGAATTAATAAATCAATAACTTTAATACCGGTTTCAAAGATTTCGGTTTGCGTAGCTTGTTCAGCGAAGGTTGGTGGATCTCGGTGAATTGGCATATATTTAATATCTTTTGAAGGTAATGGTTTATTATCAATTGGTTGACCAACCACATTAAACATTCGGCCTAAAACACCATTACCTACGGGGGTTTTAATTGAACCGTGAGTTTGTACTACCTCTTGTCCTCTTTGCAAACCGTCAGTCGTACCCATAGAAATACAACGCACAACTTCATCACCAACTAATTGAGCAACTTCTAGGATTAGTTTAGATTTATCTTCACGGGTGATAGTTAGTGCATCATTAATGTTAGGTAGTTCATTAACGGGGAACTTCACGTTAACAACTGGGCCTAGTACTTCTGACACTACGCCTTTATCATTCTTTGGTTTTTCAACAGTTACTTTATCTGCAATTACTTTATTATCTGCCATATGCGCTCCTATTGACTTCCGTCTGCTCCCGCCACGATTTCATTAATTTCTTGCGTAATGTTTTCTTGACGTGCTTGGTTATATGCTAAAGTTAATTCGTCCATAATTTGGTTAGCATTATCTGTTGCAGTTTCCATCGCGTTACGTCTAGAAGCATTCTCACAAACTTTAGATTCAGAGATCGCTGCAAAAATAGATGTCGTTACATAAATTGGAATGGAACTTTTTAAAATTTGTTCTTTAGTTGGTTCATAC
The DNA here is from genome assembly GCA_031261045.1 of Mycoplasmataceae bacterium. Next base: position 18,112 of record JAISKE010000053.1, read on the forward strand.
ATAATCTCTTTACGATCGGCCGTTAAATCAACTCGTTCCACATTAGTTTTCTTATCTTGAGGTTTAAACAAAGTGCTGTCTAGAGGCAAAATTTGAATATTGGTTGGCTCAAATGTTAATGAATTAATGAACTTTGTATAAACAATGTGTGCAGAAGCAATAGTTTTACTTTGAAACATTTGAATAATTTGTTCAGATGTTGGTAATAACTCCAAATAGTTTAAACCGGTATCAGAAAATTCCGTCATACCAATTAATGATTGTTCAGCTCCACGATTCTTCAAAATGTTAAAACCTTTACGTCCTACAACTAATACTTTGTCAGTAGGACTAATAAGTTTTAATAAATATTTAGCAACATTAATGTTATATGCACCACACAAACCAAGTGAAGATGAAATTAAAACTCACAACTTAGGTTTATTTTTATCAGCATTCTTATCTTCAACTTCTGGCGGAATAGTTTTAACTACATCTTCGATGATTTGATAAAATTCTTTACAAAAAGAACTAACATTTTTAAAATCTGTCATCTGACGTTTGATTTTAGCGGTGGCCACTAATTTCATCGCGCCGGTAATCTTGGACGTTGTCTTTACAGAACCAATTCTTCGTTTAATTGTATCTAATGATTTCATAATTAACTCGCATCCAATTCTGATGGACTACCGTATTGCTTGGCATCGTAATCTTTAATACCAAGAATAAAGTTCTTAATGAATTTTTTATATTCATTAATAAATTGTTTAGTTAGTTTATCGTCAAAGGCTTTCTTCTCATCTAATTCTTTACGAATTGGTAATTTTGCAAAATAACTAATAACTTGCATTTTAAAATCATGGAAGTTATCTAATGGAATTCATTTAACTAAACGCTCTCTAACGGCTAATAATAGAATCGCTTCATCTACTTGGTCTAATGGATTATTTTGTGGTTGTTTAATCATCGCCATAACACGTTTACCATGTTCAAGTGCTTTCTTAGTTTCCGCATCAAGATCACTACCAAATTGACTAAAAGCATCTAATTCACGATATTGAGCAAGTTCAAGTTTTAATGAACCAGCCGTTTGTTTAATTGATTTAATTTGGGCGGCGCTACCAACACGAGATACGGATAAACCAGCATCAATCGCTGGACGCTGACCAGCGTTGAATAAAGAAGTAATCATAAATAATTGACCGTCAGTAATAGAAATAACATTGGTTGGAATGTAAGCCGAAATATCTCCTGCTTGCGTTTCGATAATTGGTAACGCGGTAATTGAACCACCGCCATTATCTTCATTCAAGCGACAAGCTCTTTCTAATAAACGAGAGTGTAAATAGAATACGTCACCAGGGTAAGCTTCACGACCCGGTGGTCTTCGTAATAGTAATGATAAGGTACGATAAGCAACGGCATGTTTCGATAAGTCATCATAGATGATTAAGACGTCTTTACCTTTAGCCATTCATTCTTCCGCAATGGTAATTCCAGTATAAGGAGCGATGTATCTTAAAGCAGGAATCTCACTAGCGCTCGCTAAAACGATGGTGGTATATTCCATGGCTCCTTTAGAATTTAAAACACGCGACAATTGAGCAATGGAAGAATTCTTTTGCCCAATACCTACATAAACGCAATACACCCCTTTACCTTTTTGATTTAAGATCGTGTCAATCGCAATGGTAGTCTTACCAGTTTGACGGTCACCAATA
>JAISKE010000030.1 GCA_031261045.1 Mycoplasmataceae bacterium
AAATAATAAATAATCAATCATCATTTTTAAAACACGAAGCAAAAGTGACTGATTTAGATAAAGAGAAATCGTTTTATTTGAATTCTCGAGGAATTGATAACGCAACAGCTAAACATTTATTAGTATTGGGTTTTGTTGAGCCATTCGCTGATGAACTGCCAATGGAATATGCTGTTGAATTAAACCGTTTATTAAAAATAGATTTACAAAACTAATATTTAACTTTAACTAAATACAACCCACAGGCCTTAGCTTTACTAATGGCACTACCTTTTTTAGGATTAGCTAATAATAATTTAATGTCATTTAATGTTTTCTTGCCTTCATTTAAATCTAATAATGACCCAACCAACATACGAACCATATTGCGCAAGAAACCATTACCAGTAATTTCAATCAATAAAATTTTGTTTGATTTGCAAATTTTAATATTATAAATCGTTCTTGTGGTTTGTTCTAATTCAGAGGTACTAAATGATTTAAAATTATGCTCGCCAACTAATAATTTCGTCGCCTTTTTTATTAAAGGCAAGTTTAATTTATGGTCATAATCAAATTGATAATCTTTTTTAAATACATCTGGTTTCCCTAAATTGATTGCATAACGATATGTTTTAGATTTAGAAGAGAATCGTGCATTAAACATTCCATCCACTTCTTTAACAGAAGCAAATTGAATATCTTGAGGCGCCAAATTCTGTAGGGCTTTCAGTAATATCTTAGGTTTTAAAACATTCTTATTGGTTTTGAAGCTAAATGTTTGTGCTAAGGCATGCACATAAGCATCCGTTCTTCCAGAAGCATAGACAGTAATATCTTTTTTAAATATCTGTTTAATAATTTTTTCAACTTCTTCTTGCACGGTTCTAACATGTAGTTGTTTTGCCCAACCATGAAATTGTGAACCGTCATAACTAAGCGTAACTAAATAATTCATTAATGACTACCGTATAATAGAACTGCTTCAAATTGACCGAACGGTCCAAACAAAATATTTTTAGCAGTAAATATAATAAAAATTCCTAAAAGAATAACTAATAATAAAAACACAATTCAATCAATAACCTTGATGGGGTAGTTACGATAACGGGTTCTAGTATATCTTGGATTATATGCTCTAGCTTCCATTGCGTTTGATAAATCATCGGCTTTTAAGAAAGCGATTGAGAACATTGGTACCACCAATGAAACTAATGACTTCGCTTTATCTTTGATGTTCCCATTGGTGAAATCCACTCCACGAGATGCTTGAGCTTTTAAAATTCTTTGGGACTCGTCTAATAATGATGGGACGAATCTTAGTGCAATCGAAATGGTCATCGCTCATTCGTTAACTGGAATCTTAATATATTTCAGTGGGTTTAGGATATCCTCAATTGCGAAAGACAATTGAACTGGATTAATGGTACCAACAATAATTGTAATAATCGTAATCATTAAGAAAATTTTTAAAGTAATATAACCTGACAATGATAGCACTGCACTAGATAAACTATATCAAGTCGTATGATAAGCCAAATAGTATTTAACCCCATCAATCTTGGTCACTAAATATTGTCCAGGTGGCGGGGTACTAGTGATTTGGTTAGCCACCCAACACCCCTTGCCTCATATTTGACCTGAGCCTCAGATAATATTCTTCCCGCTACCGATAACTTGATGGTTCCATAGATGATCAATATTAAACAATATACTGGCATGCCCATCAATGTTAGCAGCAAAACCTGGGTCCTTATAAGCTATTCAATTAATTAGCAACAAGATGGCGAACATAGCAATACATGACTTGAGAATACCTCACATCATTCTTCCGGGCAATTTTGCGGTTATTCAAAGTCCAATGAATACAATGAATAAAATGATTTGACCAAAGTAGCCTAACGGTAAGAAAATTAATACCACCATAAAAATTAAACTAATTAATTTTAATGAAGGATTAAAACGATGCATAAAAGAATTACGATTAACATAAATGCTAAAACCAGCTGCCATTATGCACCTCCTTTAATAATTTGACTAATTCCATCAGCTAATTCTTCAACATTTCTGGGTTTGATATCATATAGCTGTTCAAAACGTTTGTCTTTGTCAGACAAAGAATTAATTGTTCTAATGACCCTTGGTAATTCCATTGTTGTCGTAGTCAATAAATTCTTATTAGTGAAAATTTCATAAGGTGCACCGACTGCTGCTACACGTTTTTGATCTAGTACTATAATTTCATCACCCAAAGCTAGCACATGATCCATAACATGGGTAATAACAATAACTGTTTTCCCATTTTTCTTTAAGTCTAAGATAATATTCATCATCTCTTTTTCACCAGCAGGGTCTAACCCAGCAGTTGGTTCGTCAAAAACTAAGATAGCGGGCTCGATTGCAAGCACACCAGCAATGGCTACACGACGTTTTTGGCCTCCGGATAGACCAAAGGGTGAACGAGATAAATATTCATCAGATAGGCCCATCATATTCAAATACTTTTTAGCTAAAATCTTAGCATCAGCCTTTTTGTCACCTAAATTTACTGGTCCAAAGATAATATCTTTCTCGACGGTATCTTTAAATAATTGATATTCGGGAAATTGAAACACCATGCCTACATTTCTTCGTAATTGTTTGAAATGTTTAATCTTACGATCGCTAGCTCTAATCTGGATGTTGCCCACAGTTAGGTTGCCGTATTTAGATTTCAGCAATCCGTTAAAGTGAGACACTAAGGATGTTTTACCAGTACCTGAGTTACCAACGATAAAATAGATTTTATTCTTTTCAAACTTATGTGTGAAATCT
>JAISKE010000035.1 GCA_031261045.1 Mycoplasmataceae bacterium
ATATTATGATTAGTAATCGGTTTATTATTTGTTTATTATGTAGCGGCCACATTATTTCCAATTGATAAAATTATTGGTAAAGTTTACCCACTTTTATCAATTTTATTAATAGGCGGGACAATTGCTTTATTAATTGGCAGCTGTATTGACGGTGGTTTAAATACAACTGAAATTTGAAACGGATCGGGTATTATCCCAATTGGCTCAGGTCATTTTGTACCGTTATTTTTCGTAACGATAACTTGTGGGATGATTTCTGGTTTCCACTCAACCCAAAGTACGATTGTTGGGCGTGCTGTTCAAAACGAGAAACATACCATTATTACTTTTTCCTTACCAATGATCATTGAAGGAGCATTCGCGATGATTTGGGCACTAGTAGCGATGAGCTTATTTAATAACAAACCTGATTTAGTACCAAGTGATCCTAATCAACTTAATCCATCAGCGGTGCTTGGGCCGTTAACTCAAGGGAAACTAGGAGTAGGGTTTGGTGACTTTATCTTAATTGTAATTGCCATGGAGGCGGTTACTACTGGAGATACCGCTTTAAGATCTACGAGATTAATTGTTGCCGACTTCATAAAGGTAGATCAAAAACCGATGAAGAAGCGTCTATTAGTAGCCATTCCAATCTTCGCTATTTCTATCGGTTTATTATTTGTAGTATTGTATAAAAGTGCAGGGTTCGCTTACATGTGGCAATATTTTGCTTGAGCTGATCAAGTGACCATCGCCTTTACGTTTGCGGCCATTACGGTTTATTTGATGCGGCGTCAGCGTTTCTATTGGATCGCCTTAATTCCTGGTGGTTGGTACACCTTCATTCCGATGACGGCGATTCTAGCTTCACCTAAGATCGGTTTTAATCAAATTCCTGGTGTAAATTCCCATGCTTTATGAATTTGCGCCTATGTCATTGGTGGGTTAGCAGCCTTAGCATTTATGTTAGTAGTGTGATGATGAGGTCATTACACTAGTAAAAAACCTGGTGTCTTTATCGAAGATAAACAAGAGAATATTGCAACTCCCAATACGCTATTAAACGAAGTAGTAGTTGGTTAATTACTTATCGGCTTTCACTAAGTTGATGTCGTAATTCTCTTCATAACATCGGTTGCTTTTCATTTTTTGTGGTGTTTTAGTCTTACCATAACCAACAATTAATCCTAAAGCTAATTGGGCATCGCCTTTTACGTTTAACAATTCATTCACTTCTTTTTCATGTTGTAAGAAATGCCCAATCATGCATGATGATAAACCTAATAATTCAGCAGCATCCATCACCATGGTACAAGCAATAATGGCATCTGGACGTGATCAAATACTAGCAGAATTCTTACGGTTTTGATCCGCGTAAAACACTAAAAATAATGGCGCCTCTAAAATATGTTTTTGTCCGCCAGCATATCCACTTAAATTAGCAATTTTATTTTTATCAGTAACAAAAATACAAGAAAAATCTTGACGATTCATCGCCGTAGGCGAATGATTAATGATGGCTTTTAATTGTTCAATCTTCTCTTGTTCAATTGGTTTGTCTAAATAACTACGACAACTAGTACGATTTAATATTCTGTTCATATCTAAATTATATTAACGAAAACTTAATTCTGGAGAATTAAGAATTGATATGGTTGCAAGCCGTTGAGATTATTAGAATAGTTTGCTAATAATACTTTATTATGATCATAGTTTAGTGGTTGAACATTTGTATCAAAATTGCAATAAACTTTAAAACTTTGTCGGCCATTATTTAAAGTATAAGCAATGATGTGGGTTGAATCATTATAGAGATCAAATTGAATATTACCATCCTGGAACACAACATTTTTTTGAATTAAATTATTTAATTCCCTAGTAAAGTTTAATGGTGAATTTACATCGTTTTCTTCATTTGCAACATTCATGCTTATATCTGGTTGTATAGTTGATGAACCTCATAATCAAGGTTTTTGAGGGCCGGAAGTAAAACCACCGTAGGTGCTATTATCTCAAGCCATTGGGGTTCTAGAATTATCTCGACTGGCGTTTTTAATTTTGTTGGTAAAACCATTAGCTTGATAAGAAACTCAATCTACAATATCACGATGGTCGTCAATATTATCTCATAAGGTATTAGCCTGTCCAATCTCTTGCCCCTGATATAAAATATTAGGACCTGGAAGCGTTGCCATTAAACCGTTACAAATAGTAGCAATATAGGGTCTTAAGTTGGGATTATCTCACCCCACAAAACGATTAATTGGGTGATGATTATCATGACATTCAAAAAGTTTTGCAATCGTACCTTTTAAATTACTATAAGTAGTTAGCTTATTATATAAATTAATAATTTGATTGATATTAGCCTGGTCATCTTCATTATATAAATCACTATTAAAACTATTCATATCGTCGGTATACACGGCATCAAATGTTTTAGTTTGATCAGTATGTTTATAGAAATCATCACCTGTATTACTATCAATTTCACCTAGTAAATATATGTTGGATGGCAGACCTTGAAATATTTGATGATACATCTTATCGATATTTGGTCCATGCGTGAAATCATAACGATTGTTATTAGGGTGCGCTTGCGCATCTGGGAGTAATGTTTTGTCAACTTCCTCAAAACTATCAAAACGGAACCCTTCCACTCCCATGTTTACATAGTATTTCAAGATATGCTTTAATTCATTCACCACTTTCGGGTTATTCCAATTTAAATCTGCTTGCATGGTAGTATAAAGATGAAAAAATCATAGGTTATTACCACTTGGTGCTTTTAATCATGCCTTGCCTTGAAAGAAGGAATTTAATTCAGGATCAGGCTGTGTCGCACTATGGGTACCAATATAATAATCGGCATATTGTGGATCGCCAGCTGCTCATTTCGTAAATCATTCACACTCGGTGGAGGTGTGATTAAAAACCATATCTAGCATGATTTTTAAACCACGTTGTTTAGCTTGCCGAATTAATTCTTTTAAATCGTTATCGGTGCCAAATCTTGGATCGACATGATAAAAATCAGTAATATCGTATCCGTTATCATAGAAGGTGGAAGTAAAGATGGGGGCCAGTCAAATATAATCAACATGCAACGATTTAATGTAATCCAGATGTTGGATGACACCTTTTAAGTCGCCCATGGCATAATCTTCATTGCGATCGTTATTTCAACCCGACCAATGATAACCGGCATTATCAGTATCCTGATATGACATCGGATAGATTTCATAGATGATAGGATTCTTTTTCTTGGATACGCTGCCGCAACCGGAAGCACTAATAGCGAACACAAAAGATGTAATCGGAATAGCGATTGAACATAAAGATATTAAGGCTTTCTTTTTCATGATTCATTATATTAAAAAAGCTTCCCGCATTCACGAGAAGCTTTTTATTTACTGAGAATTTATTGCATATAATGTTTATATTAAATGTGAAAATGAGGGAAAAAATATGGTTAAGAAAAAAGGATTATTTTAATAGCAACGTTATCACCAATAGCATGTCTTGCCGCGGGAGCCACTGCTGCAATTCCGTTCATGGCAACAAGCTGTGCGAAACATAATTCTAAAGTTACGTCAA
>JAISKE010000055.1 GCA_031261045.1 Mycoplasmataceae bacterium
TTTTTTTTGTAATATTGTAATAGAATTCTTTTAAGTTCATCTACTGTATCATTTAATGTAATATATGATTTAGGATATTCTTTTTTACCAAATTTATTTACATTCTCTTCCACTGCAGGACACAAATCTTTAATTATTTGATATAAACCATATTTATATTTCCTGTTGAAACAGGCCTCTGGCAACAAACACTGTCGAGCCTCAGATAAAACTTCTTTCCATTTCAATATTAAATCTTCATCATCGTCATCTAAAGATAATTTCTTGATTATTTGGTCAGCTCCACTTTTTTGGCACAACGCTAACGGGTTTTGATTTTTAGTTGTTGAGATACACTGTTGTAATTGTGTTAAACATGTTCAAATAAAACAATGACGGAGGAAATCGTCATCTGTTAAATATTTAACTCCTCCGTCTGAAGTTTTATATATAGTGTCAATAGCTGTGTAGTCTTTGTTCCCGTCTGTTGAAAATTCTTTGTCACCAGTTTCTGCGAATGGATTTCTGCCAGCACAAAATAGCGGTGCTTTATTTAACAACCCTTTGACTGAACATTTTTTATTACCATATTTACCAGTATTAGTTATTGATGCAGTCATTCGTGGACTCGCAAAACTAAAATTACGTATTTCCAATGTCATAGTGCCATTTTTCTCGCCAACATTCAAAGCACTAATAGGATTTTTTACTTTTTTGACAATTCTATTCCCTAAATCACTCTCCATTGATAATTCTAGGTTGTCGGCAGGCTTATTCTTTCATCAAATCAATGGAAGTGCATAATCACCTTTATCATCGGTAAAATATTTTCTATTACAAATATAGCCTTTAATAAAATCTCTATCTATTATGTGTTGTGTCTTCCAATATTTAATTGGTGAGTAAAGGATATAAGAATCTCCTTTTGCTAAAAACAATTTGAACGCACTTCAAATAAACTGATTTTCTTTTTGCCCCCTGCCTTCTATACCTTTCATTTGTTCGTATACTCACGATACTTCTTTAGAAGATGTTGCTGTACCTCCCTTCTTATTACTGAACATATCCTTGAATGGCGGATTTTCTAAAAATATTACTACACCATTCTTGTTTTGTCTTCTTCAATGTTTCAAAAAACTTATGAGCCAATTATTAAATGTCTTGGTCAAAGCGTCTCCATCGCCTTGTTCCTCATCTATGTAGACAGATTCCAAAGATTTCTTATTAAATGGCGGTATAACTTGACATTTGCGGCCAACATTCTTAACTGATGGCATTTTCCCTCATTCATCATATTTTGACGCCAAGTAGATTCATTCACAATATTCATATGTGTTGAGTAAACAATGTTTTTTTTCTTCGCTAGTTAGCATCTTTTCAAGATTACCACTACCAGCACATCTGTCAATAATGATGTAAGGCTTTTTCTTTGGTATCGCTTTTTTTATTCACTCGGTTGATATTTTAACATATCTGTCTGGTGTAAAATAAGCACCACGATTTTTAATCGATTCGCTCCCACCGACATGATCTCATTTTGCGGCTACTATATCTTTAATTTCTGAAATATCGTTGGGAATTAAATTTAATATTTGTGGATATTTTATTTCTCTAATGAATAATTTCGGTTCATGATATTTTTTATCTTTATAGTACTCTTCGGTTTTATTCTTATATAAATTATCTAATTTATCATAAAACATATCATTTAGTTTGTGAAAATTGATCAAATTAACTTTAAACTTAATAGCTGGTTTTGATAAGTATTTGCTTATTCTTTTAATTAAATCTACAGGTTTTGTTCAGACGCCTTTAAAAATGGGTTTAGCATTCAAATCAGTTAGTTTTTCAACATGACTTTTTCTTAGACAATAATCGGGATTATATATTTGTTTGATGAATTGCTTTGCTTCATAAACAAAAAAGTCTTTTGTATTAAACGAAGAAACTACAATGTAAGATGGAATAATTATTGCTGCGTTATTGAATTTACTCAAATAGCCAACTGATTCATCAAGAGCCATGCCCTTTGTATACCCAGTTTTGCTGAACCCTTTTTTGAATTCAAAAAGTACATTCTTATATAAGCCATCTGTTCCGTTTTTAATGGCGTCTTCGTAATTCCCCCACCCCAATATTTCATTTCAAAATTGCTTTTGATTATCGCCTTCTGATCTACCTGTGCCTCAAGATTGATTATCTATATGCACGATTTTTCGCTTAGTCATAACTAAAAACGTTAGCCCATTACAGACTAACGTTCAAAACCTCGCTTTCTTGAAGTGGTGTTACTTGTGTTTGCTTCTCATATATATATATATATATATTGGCTATTTTACTAGTTGGCATGTCGTACCCCTTTTTTAATTAACTCGTCGACTACGGCACTTTCGCTAGAATTGTTTTCCTTAGCAATGGCTTTAATTGATTTAATAGTCTCTTCCTCTAGACGGAAAGATACAATCCTCTTAGCTGTCTTTTGTCTTACATTTAATTTCATAGAACCTCTTAACTACGAAGATTATAAATGGATAATTATTAACTTATTAATATATTTGTATTACGATGTACGGAATCCCTATTTAACCCGTACATACAGAAAGAAATAATTATTTAATACGTTTAATTGTACGAATACGATCGTTACCAACAGAGATGTAGGTAATTGGTGTTTCTAATTGTTCAGACAAGAAATTAATATACTGTTGAGCAGATTTAGGAAGTTTGTTAAATGAAGTGACTTGAGTGATGTCTTCTTTTCAGCCTTTAAATGTTTTGTAAATTGGTTGACACTTAGCATATTCTTTATTACTTGGTAGGATTTCATGAATTACTTTACCGTTATATTTGTAAGCGGTACATACTTTGATTTCTTTTAAACCAGATAAAACATCTAATAAAGTTAAAGCAATCTCAGTAGTACCAACTACGTTGATGGCATATTTTAACATTACTAAGTCTGATCAACCAATTCGTCTTGGTCTTTTAGTAACTGTGCCATATTCTGATCCGTGTTCACGAATGTAATCCGCAGTTGCGCCTTCAATTTCAGCAACGAAAGGACCTTCACCAACACGCGAAGTATAAGCTTTAACGATACTTAATACACTATGAATCTTGGTGACACTAATTCCACTGCCACTAGAAACACCGGCAACCGTTGAAGAAGAAGTCACATAAGGATAAGTTCCCATGTCAATATCTAAGAATGTGCCTTGTGCACCTTCAAATAAAATTTTCTTGCCTTGCTTATAAGCATCATTTAATAAATCGATAGTATTGCTAATATATGGCTTAATCTTTTGCCCTAATTGGTAATATTCATCTACTAAATGATCAATATCTTTCATGGAATAACCAATTTTATTTAAGATATCAACTTTAGTTTGAAATGATAGTTGAATCTTTTGTCTTAATTCAGATTTGCCTAATGAATCAGCAACTCTAATTCCAACTCGAGCAATTTTATCAGAGTAACAAGGTCCGATCCCGCATAAGGTGGTACCAACTTTTTGATCGCCTTTAAGCTCTTCTTGATATTTATCAATGGCAATATGATAATCAGTAATGATGTGTGCTCGGTTGGAGACAAATAATCTATCTTTAACATCAAAGTGGTTTAATTTTAGATACTCAACTTCCTTCATTAATGTCTTAGGGTTAACTACTACACCATGACCAATTACGACGCATTTAGTTTTCTTAAAAATTCCAGATGGAATAAGCCTTAACTTATATTTGACTCCGTCAATTACAATAGAGTGACCAGCATTGTCGCCACCTTGAAATCGTACAATGTAATCATATTCGTCGGCGAGGATGTCGGTAAATTTACCTTTGCCCTCATCACCATATTGTGATCCAATAATTAATGTACACTGTCTATCGTTCGTTAGTTTCTTCATATGTTTTTACTATCTATATTTATATATCAATTAAAGCTAACTATTTAATTCAATTCTTTACTTGCTAAACCAAGAATTTTTCGAATGTCTTCACTAGCCTCGTCAATGATGTAAGCATACATGTTGCACTTGATTAACAATTCATCAATCTTGTATAAATTTTGTTCGGTCACTTTTCTTAAAGATGGGGAACCTAATTGTTCAGATTTCTTATTAATGATGTCTGCACTTTTAACTTGTTCGTTAAGATCTTCCATGTATGATTCCAAGTTCTTAATAATTTCTTGGAACTTGGTTTTAAGTTTAATTTTCATTGGCATATCAGTATGATTAATGTCATCATATTCTCAATGTAAATATGCAACGACAAACTCTTGATAGTGGGCCATCAATTGTTTTAAATGGATTTCCACAATCGTTAAGTTTTGTTCTAGTTTCTCTAAAGTAATATGTTCTTTATTTTTCATAATATTCCTTATACGTTAAATCTAAAATGACAAACATCGCCGTCTTGCATTACGTATTCTTTACCTTCAGTTCTTAATTTACCATGTTCTTTAGCAACAGTTTCGGTTTTAAAATTCATTAAGTCTTGTCAGTTAATAACTTCGGCACGAATAAATCCTTTTTCAAAATCACTATGAATGATGCCGGCACATTGAGGAGCTTTCATACCGACTTTAAATGTTCAGGCTTTAGTTTCACTCTTGCCAAAGGTAAAGTAAGTAGCCAAACCTAATAATTTATAAGTTTTAAGAATGAAACGATTAAGCCCTGGTTCTTTTAATTCAAGATCATCCATGAAAGCTTTCTTATCCGCTTCTACTAAACGAGAAATTTCACATTCAATGTTGGCAGATATTGCCACAATTTCATCTTGGTGTGATTGCTTTACATATTCTTGCAATTTAATGTAATGAGGGTTTTTAGACGGATCATGAATATCACTTTCATTAACGTTAGCCACATACAAAACTTGTTTAAGGGTTAAGAGATTATAATTTTTAGTGAATTCATGCTCTTCGTCAGTAAAAGATACAGTTCGTGCAAATTTATTGTTTTTAAGAGCCTCTACAATCTTTCGACATGCCGATTCTTCCACCATTGCTGTTTTATCTCCAGCCTTAGCTTTCGAAACCACTTTAGAAAAACGGCGCTCCATAGATTCAAGGTCTGCTAAGATAAGTTCCAGGTTAATGACTTCGACATCTCTAACCGGATCTACATTTTCGTATACATGAGTAATTTGCTTATCATCAAAGCAACGTACAACATGACAGATTACATCAACTTCTCTAATGTTAGATAAGAATTGGTTGCCTAGGCCTTCACCTTTGCTCGCGCCCTTAACCAATCCCGCAATATCCACAAATTTGCAAATGGCGGGGGTTATCTTGTCTGGAGTGATTAAACTAGCTAAGTCATCTAACCGATGATCCGGTACTTTAACGATTCCGACGTTAGGTTCAATGGTGGCAAAAGGATAATTAGCTGCTTCCACTGAAGCGTTAGTAATTGTATTAAACAAAGTAGACTTGCCGACGTTCGGTAAACCGACAATACCAGCTGAAACATCCATGC
>JAISKE010000022.1 GCA_031261045.1 Mycoplasmataceae bacterium
ACAAGTTGGTGTACTTCATCAATAAATAGAATAATCGAGCCCGCAGAGCCCTTTACTTGCTTTATAACGGCATTTAGTCTTTCTTCAAATTGGCCTTGATACGATGCTCCAGCAATTAATGACGGTAATGATAATTCATAAATTGTTTTATCTTTTAGACTGTCAGGCACATCACCATTAACTATTCTTTGAGCTAATCCTTCAACGATTGCTGTTTTACCTACGCCCGGTTCACCAATCAGCACTGGGTTATTCTTTGTTTTACGCGAGATGATCTCAATTAATCGACGAATCTCTTCATCACGACCAATAATCGGATCAATTTTATTATCAATCACATCTTGATTTAAGTTACGAGCATATTTACTTAAAAGATTCTTATTGTCCTCTGGTTCTTTGTAATTAAAATCCATACTATTCTCCTTGGTAATGTAAACATTATAGCATTAAATTAGCACTCTCGCAATGAAAGTGCTAATTTAATATAAGCAGACTTTTACACCATCATGAACAGATTATTTTCTGATTAGATAGCTATTACTTCAAATAATTTAAACCCCTTATAAAATATTATTTAACGGTAATTACGATATTTAGTTGTCCACTATAGGCAGAGAGGTCAAGATCCAAATCTGTGCATTGAATTATGACGTGGTATGTACCGGCCGGACACGAAGAACTAACAGTAAGATTAGTTGATGTACTTGGGGCATCATTAATAGTAATTTGATCAGTTGACGTGCCATCAAATGCACGTTGTCAATTACCTCCTGTTTGTAAATCACCAGGAATGTATTCTTTATACTACAAGATACTAGCGGAATCGCTATAGCAACTCCGCTAAATATTAGTGCCCCCCCAATCCAGTAATTGATTTAATTATTAATTTCTTTTTCATGACATTCCCTATATTATTGATGAAGAGTATACCACAAAAAATATCTCCACATTTAAAATAAGCGGTAATCTACATTATTTCAATCTTGTTTTTAGTAACGTATTCTACAAAGTCTTTAGGTCAAGGGGCATGGACGACTTCACTAATATGATATTTTTTTAAGTTAATTAACATGATGTTAGAGAAATAAACAGTGACTCCAATCGTATTTTGTTCATCATTGCGTTCTTTAAGAATAGTTTCTTGGTAGATATTGGCGTCCATAACTTCAGGAATGTATTCTAAGATCTGTTTATTAATTACTTCAATTTTTGGCCGAGAGCTTATCTTAACAATTGGGGTGGCGGTATTATTAGTTTCGTTTAAAACATATAACACGGTAGTATGATCATAATCGTCTGCAGTTGGTAAACCAACAAATAATGATTTACCTTCAATCTCTCGACAAGCACCAATGACGGCGGTGGCCCCATTCGATATGGTGTAACGGTCAATTGCTTCTTTTAATGAAACACTAGGGTAAGTTTTAATTAATTTATCAATCGTAATGAAATTAATAGATTGATTGGTGTACTCTGGTAATTTATCTTTATTTATGTTAAGCTCCAAATTAACTTTTTTTACACCAGCCATGAAGTTATTCGCAATTTGGTTGATTAAATCATCTAACACTATCGCATGCGAAGCATACATTTCGATATAAATGTTATAGTTGACAATCGATTCATTTATTGTTGCACCGTCACGATTAATGATTGGAGCATAAGTATAAATAGCAGTATCCGCGGAGTTAATACTAGTTAATAAAACATGTTGCATGTAATTGCTAGCGTCGTTATACATTTGATTTAGCTCGTATGAATACTTGTTATCAAAAGTAACTAATCTTTGATTAGAAATAAACGCATCTCAATTATGTTGATGACTAGTAGCAACCGGCGGGTCAACATAAACAGCATTACGATTTCGTTCAATGGCATTTAATAAAGTTTTAAGATAACCCGCGATGTAAGTTCTCGTTTGGGTCATGGAGTAAACAGACTTGTAATTAATGGGAAAATAGTTTTTAGCCATTACTTCTCATCCCTCATGTGGGGGAATAATAATACATTCCTGATAGTTTGTTCTTCAGAAAAGAGCATTACAAGTCGGTCGATGCCGATACCCACTCCGCCAGTCGGAGGCATACCGTATTCTAAGGCTTCGATGAAATCTCAATCCATTTCATTAGCTTCGGTATTACCACGTTCGCGTTCTTTAATTTGATTTTCGAAGCGTTGTTGTTGGTCGATTGGGTCATTTAATTCACTAAAAGCATTACCTAATTCATGACCACCAATAAATATTTCAAAGCGTTCAGTATATCTTGGGTCTTTTGAATTTTTTTTAGCAAGTGGCGAAATTTCTACTGGGTGTCCATGAACAAAAGTTGGTTGGATGCATTCTTTTTCACAATATTGTTCAAAGAACAAATTAATAATGTGGCCACGAGTATTTTGATGTGGTTCTATTTCAATCTTATGTTCTTTAGCTAACTTAATAGCTTCGGCGTCGGTTTTAATGGTACTGAAATCTACTTTAGCATATTGTTTAATTAATTCCGTCATTTCAATACGTTTGAACGGTTTGGTGAAATCAATTGTTTGGCCACCAACTTTAATTTGTTTCTTGTGCAGCCTCGTTGCTAAGTGTTGAAAAATTCCCTCAACTAGATCCATAACTTCTCACATGGAGATGTAGACTTCATAAGATTCCATGGTAGTGAATTCAGGATTATGCATTGCATCCATGCCTTCGTTTCTAAAGATTCTACCAATCTCGTAGACTTTCTCAAAGCCACCAACAATTAATTTCTTTAGAGGTAATTCAGTAGCGACTCTTAAATAATACTCACGATCTAAAGTGTTATGATGAGTCACGAACGGTCGAGCAGAAGCACCGCCTAAAATAGGGTGCAATACCGGGGTTTCTACCTCTAAGTAACCCTTAGCATCCATGAAATTACGTAACTCTCTTAATATAATGGAACGAGTTACAAAGGTTTGCATTGATTCTTCGCTCATGATTAAATCTAAATAACGGTGACGTGCTCTGGCTTCTTCATCTTGTAAGCCGTGCCACTTCTCTGGTAACGGTTTTAATGGTACTGAAATCTACTTTAGCATATTGTTTAATTAATTCCGTCATTTCAAT
>JAISKE010000064.1 GCA_031261045.1 Mycoplasmataceae bacterium
TTTATGAGATGCTTTAAAAAATCATCCAGAAAAATATGGCAAAAACATTGTGTCGTCTCCTTTTGGTGCCAATCAAAAGGTAACTTTAGACGAACCAAGTCCTGGTTTTAAAATGTATGGTTTTTTTGGTGATGAAAGTATGGCGCCGGTGGCAACATCAATACATCCAAGTGACGATCCGATGTACACGTGAGACCCCGTTTTGGGGAATAGGTTAAATAAATTGACCTCGCCACAAGGCGTGGAAAGTGTAGACATACCAGATGGAACTAAATATTTAAATGGTAATGCGCTTGACGCTTCTTACGCCACTACAGTAAATTTTATTGGGAATGCAGGTTATGGGTCATTCGGGGATGAGAGCCAATTGTATTCTAATTGACAAGTCCCTGCGCCAATTGGACAAGGTGATGATTTAAAGTGAAGCGCGAGAGCAGATTATTTTTGGAGAGGATCTAAGGTAGAGACGGTTAATCTTCCAACAGTCGCAGCATTAGACACTTATGCTTTTTTTACTGGTATTACCACTTTAAAAACAGTAAATATTGCGGAGATGCCAACTAAACGCTGGCATATTGCAATGCACTGTTTTTATTCATGCAGTAAACTAACTACTTTAAACATTGCAGGAAAAAATGTTTTGAGATACGATGCTGGATTGGATGGTTTAATTTTAGATTTTTCGCTCCTGCCAGAAAATGTCAGACCTGTTTTAGGATATGATGCTATGTTTGGTATACCAATTAAAAAAGTGGTAGTGCCAGCAATTGATGAAGACGATTGGGCTTCTTTTTCTAACTACTTTACCAAAGAGTCAGCATTATATGAAGTAGAGTTTTCATCAGAAATTGATTCTACTAAATTGATGGACTATTGCGATTGAAGAACTAATTGATATTATAAATGGTCAAGAGGTTGAGCGGAAGACTGTGCTAATCTTAATACAATTACTTTCGATAGACCGGTTGTGAACCAAAAAGAGTATGATGCGTGATTTAAAATATGGTTTACATTTGTTGGTGGGAATTTACCTAATCCTAGTCCCGATCCCAACCCTCCTCCTATTACTAATAATTGCCCTGCATATGATACAACGCCTGATAAATATGGTTTAAGATTGAACTAATAACACATTTAATAAAGTGTTTTATACGAGATATGATTATTAACTTTTTTTCTTTTCAGAAACGGTAATTTCATTGCTCTTATCTAAAGATAAATAATAGTTAACATTCTTTTTTAATTTGTTGTTTAAGATTTCGTTCGCTAAATAATTTTCAATGTACTTTTGAGTGTATCGTTTTAATGGCCGGGCACCATAGTTAGCATCGTAACCTTCTTTTTTAATCTTGCTAATTACGGAATTATCAAACGCTACATTAATGTCTTCAGACTTTAGTCTAATGGATAAATCATCTAATAATTTAATGATGATTTTATTAATCGTTTCGTTGTTTAGCGGGTTGAATAAAATGATTTCATCAATTCGATTAATAAATTCTGGCCGTAAATATTTCTTTAATTCATCCATCGCTTTATCTTTCTTACCGTCTAAGATTTCTTGTTGGCCAATGTTGGTCGTCATGATAATGATGGTGTTTTTAAAGTTAACTAGTCGGCCTTGAGAATCTTTTAGTTGACCATCATCTAATACTTGTAATAAGATATTCAAAACATCGATGTGTGCTTTCTCAATCTCGTCGAATAAGATTACCGAATATGGTCGTCTACGAATCGCCTCGGTTAAATTACCGGCTTGTTCATACCCCACATATCCTGGTGGTGCCCCAATTAATTTAGAAACTGAATGTTTCTCCATGTATTCGCTCATGTCAAAGCGCACCATGGCCTTTTCACTATCAAACATTTCAAAAGCTAACCTTTTAGCTAATTCAGTTTTACCGACACCGGTTGGCCCCATAAATAGAAAAGAACCAATCGGACGTTTAGGGTCATTAATCCCAGCACGGACTCTTAATACGGCTTGGGCTACAATATCAACTGCTTCCTCTTGACCCTTGACACGCTTCTTTAAATCAACGTTAAGAGTTAATAATTTATCTTTTTCTGAACTCATTAATTTATTTAAAGGGATACCTGTCATTTTAGAAATAACTTCACTAACTTCTTTAGCGGTAACGGCATCACGAATGATTTGACCTTCATCGTTAATGTTCTTTTCACAATCAATAATCTTTTTCTCTAGTGCCGGAATACTTACGTAAAGTAATTTACTAGCTTTTTCAAATTCACCATCCATTTGTAAACGGTCCACTTTTTGCTTAGAGCTATCTAACTCTTTCTTAAGGTCAATTAATTTTTGATGTTCGTCTTTTTGTCTTTTCCATTCTTTATTTTGTTCAGACTGTCTAGACTTTAAATCAGTTAAATCTTTTTCTACAGTCTTTAATCGTTGCTTGGATTTATCATCACTTTCATTTAACAAAGCAGCCCGTTCGGTATCTACATGAATAATCTCACGGTTAATTTGGTCTAATTCCGTTGGCAAAGAATGCATCTCTGTTTTAACTCTAGCGGCAGCTTCATCAATTAAGTCAATCGATTTATCTGGAAGGTAACGATCAGAAATGTAACGGTCAGACATGTTAACGGCCGCAATCAAGGCA
>JAISKE010000083.1 GCA_031261045.1 Mycoplasmataceae bacterium
GGTATTTGATACTAAGATAAATCTTAAATTATTTGTTAAAGTGCAAAAAGAGTGAAGAAACAACGAAAAGTTTCTGAACGATATTGGTTACGGTAAGAAATAATGAGCGAATCAATTTATCAAGGATATGTAATTAAACGACAACCTTACAAGGTGTTTGACGAGATTATTACTTTCATTACAAGCAAAGGCGAAAGAATTAGTTGCATTTCTATGGGGAGCAAAAAGATTGAATCCAAGAATTCTAGAAATTTATTTATTGGAAGCTATGGCGAGTTTCAAATATTCAAAAGCACCAGCGCAGATCGTTTAAGTAAATTAAAAAAAGCTATTACCATTAAAACAATTGATTGAAATTATGAAACTTTGCCAACTTTTAATCTATTAAGTGATTGTATGAACAAGATTGAAAAGTTTAATCATGATGCATTTGTATTCTATGGTGAGATGTTGAAGATAATTGTAGACAACAAATATACTGAAAAAACACAAATGTTAATAATTTTACGGAATCTTTGTCCGTTACTTGGAATTGATTTAAATGTAAATGAATGTGTTAGATGTGGTAGTCATAAATTATCAACCATATCTTTTAAAGACCATGGAATGATTTGCAATTTGTGTTTTAATTCAACCACCGATACAAAGCATGATTTGATTATTAGCAAGATATTTCATCATTTATTTAATAATGATTATTCATTTGCAGACCAACATTTTGGAGAGTTAGAATATACAATTAACATGTTAATGCTGTATATAAAAGAAAACTCTGGTATTGTTTTAGATACCAGAGTTTAGCTATATTTTTATGCTAATTAGGCAGTTAATTGAATCTTAATTTTAACTTGAGTTCCAGTAATTTTATAACTTGGATCACTCATGTGTTCCTCTACATCTGTTCATTGGGCTTGAGTTAATGCTTTACCTACCAATGTATACTTATCAGGAGTCGGCTGAGTAATAAGACCTTTACTTAAATTAACGCTTGGGACGGAAGAACCAAGCATGGTCTCTTCCAAAAGAACCCTTGCTATAACTTTGGACAAAAATGCCGAACCGATATAATCCGCAACAGTTTTAACTTCTTTTCCGTCCGTCAAATAAGCAAAAACTCACTTATTGTTTCAACCTTTACTAACGGTTGTTTGCGCATCGTCATCTAGTTGCGCAAGAGCAAAAGAAGATTGAGCTAATTTCAGTGTTTTTTTTGAACAACTAGTAATTACTGGCACAGTAACTGCCGCAACTCCAACTACAGCCATTGTTGGTAATAGTATTCTTCTCATTAATTGTATTTTTTTCATTTTATTTCCTTCGTTTATTTGCTGATTATTATACGTGATATAGTAATTTTAGTAACTTTTAATGTACATATCATAGATATAAATAATATATAATGTTTAATAAATATGGACTCCAAAAAAAATATCCTATCACAAGATCAAATTGTAAATTTCATGAAAAATTATGGATTCGTATTTTCTAACTCTGAAATCTATGGCGGTTTAGCCAATGCATGGGATTATGGCCCATTAGGCACGTCGCTAAAAAACAACATTAAAAAGCTTTGGTGAAATGAATTTGTAACTAAAAACCCTCACGGGGTGGGGCTCGATTCGTCCATCTTAAACAACTCTCAAGTTTGAAAGGCAAGTGGGCATCTTTCTAATTTTAGTGATCCATTAATTGACTGCAAGGGATGTCATAACCGTTTTCGGGCAGATAAACTAATTGAAGAATCCGTTAAAGGTGTTAAAGTTAATGAACAGACAAGTTTCTCAGAATTAGAAAAAATTATTAATGATAAACATATTGTTTGCCCCTTTTGTGGAAAGTTTAATTGGACACCAATTCGTAAGTTTAATTTGATGTTTAAAACGCATCAAGGTGTACTAGAAGACGATACAAGCGCAATTTATTTAAGACCCGAGACTGCACAAGGTATTTTTATTAATTATTTAAACATTCAACGTAGTTTAAGACTTAAATTACCATTTAGTGTTGGACAAATAGGTAAATCTTTTCGTAATGAAATAACTCCAGGGAATTTTATTTTTAGAACACGAGAATTTGAACAAATGGAATTAGAATGTTTCGTCAATCCTAAAGACGCTGATAAAGTTTTTGACAAAGAGTTGATAAAAATCAAATCATTCTTATTTGATGTAATTAAACTTAATAAAGCTAACATCAAGTTTCATGAGCATGATTCTAAAGAACTAGCACATTATTCTGTTAGGACGATTGATGTTGAATTTAATTTTCCGCATGGTTGGAGTGAACTATGAGGTATAGCTAATCGGACTGATTTCGATTTAAAATCTCATATTAAACATTCCAATGCTAACCTTTGATATTTAGACCCCGTTTCTAACGAGAAAGTTATCCCTTATGTTATTGAACCATCAGTAGGAATAGAAAGATTATTGTATGCCATCATCCTAGATAAATATGAAGTACAACAATTAGAAAAAGATGACACTAGAGAAATTTTGCATTTACCTTACGCATTAGCTCCTTATAAAACAGCCATTTTACCGTTAACTAACAAATTAACTGACGAAGCTGAAAAAATCTACCAACTGTTAGTCAATGCTGGGATAGATGTTGTTTACGATGCTAGTGGTTCAATTGGGAAACGTTACCGTAGACAAGATGCAATTGGTACACCATATTGTATTACTTATGACTTTGATTCCGTTGAATCTAAAGAAGTGACTATTCGTGATCGTGAGTCGATGAAACAAGAGAAAGTAAAAATTAGCAAACTGATAGAATTTTTTGCAAGTAAATAGGTCACATGCAAAAAATAAACTTTAGTTTAATTAAAGAGATTCAAGACAAAGCAGACATCGTAGCGGTCATCTCTTCTTTTATTAAATTGAACCGTAAAGGGAATAACTATATTGGTTTGTGTCCTTTTCATGCTGATAAGAATCCGTCATTAGTAGTTTCACCAA
This sequence comes from Mycoplasmataceae bacterium, assembly GCA_031261045.1. The sequence goes on from JAISKE010000083.1 coordinate 2,964, forward strand.
AGAAAAAAATATTTAAATGCTTTGTGTGCGGCGCTAAAGGAAATGTGTTCGGGTTTGTGCAACAATATCAAAAAGTACCTTTTTTAGAAGCGGTGCATATCGTGGCTCAAAAAATTAACTTTGATGATTCGCAATTACAAGCAAGTGGTTCCAATACATATTTAGACCCAAAAGTTAAAAGATTATTTGATGCTAATAAACAAGCTAATGAATGATATCAAGGTTTTCTATATAACAGCGAGAACAGTAATCAATTAGATTATTTGACTAGAAGAGGGTTATCTTTAGATATCATTAAGGAATTTGAATTTGGTTTTGCCCCTAATGAGAAAAATTTAATTTATCGTATGGCATCTAATGCTAACGAGATGTTTGGAGCCAACCGCAGTAAAGAAATTGTTTGAAGCGAAAAAGAATTGATGAATGCTGGATTAATTACGATGACTA